>NZ_JBPYDC010000440.1:0-1083 GCF_051847575.1 Psychrobacter sp. 1U2 | reverse complement strand
AAGCTCAACAATTACCTGTTGATGCTCAAGATAGTGATCCAGAAATTAAAGAGATCTTTATCGAAGAAGCAGAAGAGGTATTGGATGAAATTACACCAAAATATGAGCAATGGCGTCTAGCGCCTTCTGACTTAACGGGACTAAAAGAAATACGTCGAGGTTTTCATACTTTGAAAGGTTCAGGACGTATGGTTGGCGCTTACTATACAGGTGAGCTTGCTTGGGCTGTCGAAGATATGCTTAATCGTATCTTAGACCATACTATTATAGTGTCTGCAGATATCGTACAACTGGTAGCTGATGTCCTAGCCACTTACCCAGATTTAGTGAAAATATTTGCTAGTAATAGCGAGGGTCACGATGCGGACTACCCAGCGGTAGTACCCTTATGGGTCGCCTGTGCTAATGCGTATAGTAAAAAGCAGGGCGATAAATTTAGTTATGTTAGCCTACGTAAAGTATGGTCCTTAGATAACAAAAACAGTTTAGACAACCAAAATAATATTGGTATGTATGATAGTAAATTCGCTGATGATGATGATAAAAAGCATGGAGACGACAGTAGCGACAACATGCTAGAGACCATTCATTCTATCAATGAGATGATGGCAGACGCACCAGTGGTAATAACACCGCAAAGTGCTGAAGAACAAACTTTTTACAAAATCTTCGTTGAAGAGGCGCATTCACTATTACAGGACATCAATAAGTTTGTCAAAGCTCATGATGGCGCTGAACACATTGAAGTCACTGATGAGATTGTACGCGCCTTCCATACTTTGCGAGCAGCTTCTGGCTCTAGTGCACTCATCTCAATTAGTGAAATTAGTGCAACTATAGAGCATAGCCTAGAGCAACTACAAAATAATGATACACCGATGAGTGATCATCACTTACAAGCGTTAGCGCAATCAGTGAGATTAATTGAAGGGTACCTGGACGCCTATCAGCAAAGTTTGGAGCAAGATTTAACTGATGAGAGTCTACATAATGAAGAAGACCTTATGTCTTTGCAAAAAATACTGAATGAATCCAATGCAGCGCATACATCAGCAGACAATAAACTAAGCGTGGCGAAGCTAC
>NZ_JBPYDC010000439.1:0-1083 GCF_051847575.1 Psychrobacter sp. 1U2 | reverse complement strand
ATATGAACCTGCAAAAAGGGCAGGCACTCGGTATCGTTGGTGAGTCAGGCTCTGGTAAGTCGATCGCCAGTCTTGGGCTGTTGGGCTTGTTACCAGATAGCTTGAGCGTCATGGGTGAGGTGCAGTTAGCAGATGCAACAGGAATGGCTACATTGCCGATAAGCAACCATAAAACACGTGATGCAGCGCTGCGCTCCATTCGTGGTCAACGCATCGGCATGGTGTTTCAAGAGCCAATGACGGCGCTCAATCCATTACATACCGTCGCTAAGCAAATCGCAGAGTCTCTGCGTCTCAGCGGTGTAGCCAAAAAGCAATGGCGCGAAAGAAGCATCGCTTTGCTAGACGATGTCAATATTAACGAGCCTGCTGACAAGCTAAATCGTTATCCGCATGAGTTATCGGGTGGTCAACGTCAGCGGGTAATGATTGCTATGGCATTAGCGCAGCAGCCAGATATCTTAATCGCTGATGAGCCAACCACTGCGCTTGATGTCACCTTGCAACATGAGATTCTCGCCCTATTAGATGATCTCAAGCGTCAGCATAATATGGCGATGATATTAATTAGTCATGATCTTAATTTAGTTAGACGCTATAGCAACGACGTCATCGTCATGCGCCAAGGGCAGACTATCGAGCAGGGGCCAACTGCAGCGGTATTTAGTCAGCCTAAAGCCGACTATACTCGCTCGCTTATTAAGCAAGATTTTGGGCAAGCATTGGAGTTATTGGTTGATAACAATGAGCAGCAACCAATAGTATTGCAAGTCAGTAACCTACAAGTACAGTTTCCGATTGAAAAAAGCTTGTTCGGAAGTACTAAACGCTGGTTCGATGCGGTAAAAAATGTCGATATGAACCTGCAAAAAGGGCAGGCACTCGGTATCGTTGGTGAGTCAGGCTCTGGAAAAACCACAATTGCACTCGCGTTAAGTCAATTACTCAGCAATCAAGCGCGAGTCGGTGGCCAGACAATAGTTAATGGACAAAACATCGCAGCATTATCAAAACGCGATCTACGCCGCTTTCGCTCGCAGATTCAAATGGTATTTCAAGACCCCTTTGCCAGTATTAACCCTC
>NZ_JBPYDC010000438.1:0-1084 GCF_051847575.1 Psychrobacter sp. 1U2 | reverse complement strand
TGATAAATGTTCCAATGATGTCTACTCTTTTAAAAAGAATCTATTATAAATATTAATACTGCTATAAACCATCTCAGTATATCTGAGTCAAATTTATTCAGGACAACGACCAAGCCCGTTTACTAAATCCTCCATCAAATTCTTATCTCCCTGTCTGCTTAAAAAATCCAATAGATTATTAGCTGTATACTCCTTTAAACCATCTATACATCCTTCTCTAAAGCATCTACAAGAAAATCACCCAGTAGTATTTCTTTAAATGTATACGTGTTCTAAGCCTTTAGTAAAAATCATACTATGAAAGACGCAGTATTTAGTTAGAGTATGGACTAGTCTGCAACTCGCAAGTATCTCCAAAAACTAAATATTGTTCTCATAAAGAGTGATTATGGTAAATAAAACCCTACAACGGCTTCACAATACCCTCTAACAAACTCGCAAACCCCTGCATATACGCCATATCTTGGCTCGCTGTGCGCGTTGCGGCATACAGCTGACAATGCACACCACTACCTAACGGACGGGATACCACCCAGCCTTTTTTCTCGTATTCCGCCACTACCCAATCAGGGAGAGCCGCAACTCCGCGCTCACTGGCGACCAATTGAATGAGCATCGCCGTTAGCTCTGTGGTACGGACATTTTTGAAGCTGACATCGCTTGGCGTCATAAAGCCCGCGATGATATCGAGGCGCTTGGCTTCCACCGGATAAGCGATCAAGGTTTCATCGATTAAGTCATGAGGCGCGATAAAGTCTTGCGCCGCCAAGTCATGCGTGGGCGACAGTACCAAGCGGCTCTCGTACTCAAACAGTGGCTGATAGCTGATACCCTCTATCGGTAAATCACTGGTGGTGATCAGCAGGTCAATATCGCCCTCCATCAATAGATGATGCGGCTCAGGCTCAAACCCTGTGGCAAAGTCCAGCTCTACATCCGACCACTCGCGGCGATACTGGTTGAGTATCGGCATCAGCCAATCAAAGCAGCTATGGCATTCAGAGGCCAGACGCAGGCGACCAGCCTGCCCATGGGCGAGACGTTTTAGGTTGGATTTGGTGCGAGTGACCTGCGGCATGATGCT
>NZ_JBPYDC010000437.1:0-1087 GCF_051847575.1 Psychrobacter sp. 1U2 | reverse complement strand
AATTTACTCAGTTATATCGTCAGCAGAAAAGGTTGAAGCGTCGTTACTTGTTTTCTCAAGGTTCAGGTGATCAGCCGTTACCCAGTGTGATTTTCAGTAATCTCATGAAGTTAATTTGGGACAGATTGCTAGGAGAGCACGATTTCACATTTCACAGCTTTAGGCATACTGCGATTAGTCAGCTGGCGTTAGTACTAAGTAAGTCGCCATTGGCACAGGTGATGACTGATTATGATAATGAGCAGTGCGAAAAAGTAATAAAAGGGGTCCTTGGCTATCACAAGGAACAAGGATCCTGGTTTGGACTGGCCAGCTTTGCAGGACATTTAACGTGCGACACAACCTTCGAGCATTATATTCATACTGCTCATCTGCTGGCAGGGGAGCGGCTGAGTAATGCTTGCTTGGAGCTACCTATAACAGTTTTAGAGTTAATAACAGATCTAGATTACTCTGCTATCTATAGACAAGACAAAACTGCTTATGATGCAACGACAAAGACTGTGCAATTAAATAAGATAAGACCATATTTCCTTAAAAAAACGGCTGTTAATAAAACACCATTATTTAAGAATGCAGATGAACCTGATAGCAATGCTAGCCAGCCACTGTTAAATAGTAGTTTGAATGAATTGAAAGAGTCGAATACAAATTCAATTTTTATTCACCCTAAATATGCGGACGTCATAGGTTTTCTAGAGGAGCTGCAGGAGTTAAAAGAAAACTCTCGAGATGAGCTGTTACCTGAAGTTGCTATTAGACATGGTATAAGTCTAAATGAATCTAAATGTTTATACTTGCGCGCTAGTCAGCTGTTCGACGATGACAGGCTATTACTAGGTAGGCCTAAAGGTAGTAAGAATCAGGAAGTAATCATTAGAGCATTAGATAGGGCATATCAGATGTCTATAAAGGATCCTGAGAAGTTGAGAGTATTTATTGAGATATTTGCGCATAAGCATAACTTAAATAACTCATCGATCCATTTTGGTATTAAGGAGACCCAGATTGAGATGCTACAGAGTTTTATGCTAGTAGGTTGTCAGCTTATTGATGCCAATCATTGGCAAGTTAGGACATATAGTGA
>NZ_JBPYDC010000436.1:0-1087 GCF_051847575.1 Psychrobacter sp. 1U2 | reverse complement strand
AGTTTGCGTTCATTAACGAAAAACCATTAGCATCCGCCTCTATCGCTCAAGTACATGCCGCGCGTTTGCATAATGGCGACGAAGTGGTATTAAAGGTACAAAAGCCTGAAGTCGAAACCATTATGCAAACGGATTTGGGCGTGTTGCACGGCGTGACTAAAATTGTTGAGCTGCTTATGCCATCAATGAGGTTTGCCAGTATTGCACCGATTATCGATGAGATTCGTCTGCGCATGTTGGCTGAAACTGACTTTATTAGCGAGGCACAAAATATTCGCGATTTTCAGCAGTTTTTGAGCGTATCGGGGAACACAAAAGTAGTAGCGCCAGAGGTCTATGATGATTTGACGACCAAACGCGTCCTGACTATGAGCCAATTACACGGCGTTTCTATGATTGATGAGACGGCTATGCGTCAGTATTGTGACGATCCAGCGCAAGTGATGGCAGATACGTTAAATACGTGGTTTGCAAGCCTTATGTTTTGTAATAGTTTCCACGCTGACTTGCATGCTGGCAACTTGATGCTGTTAACCGATGGTCGAATTGGGTTTTTGGATTTTGGCATTGTGGGTAAGTTAAAGGCTGAAAGCTGGCGTGCTTGTATGGGGATGATGCAGGCATTGCAAGATAATAACTATCAAGCGATGGCGCAGCATATGATCGATATGGAGATGACCCATGGCCGCAGTAATGTCGATGCCCAGAGCTTAGCAAATGATCTAGAGCGCATGATGAAAACCATCATGGCAGAAGACATTACGTTTACAAGTGGGGTGCCTTTTAATAGTAAAGAGCAGGCCGATGAGCTTAACCAGATGATGCTCGAAATTGTCGAAGTCGGCAAACGTCATGGTATTCATTTCCCCCGTGATTTTGCTTTATTGACTAAGCAGTTGTTGTATTTTGATCGGTTCATGCGTACGCTTGCCCCTGATATGGATATGTTTAGCGACCAACGAGTACAGATACTGGGGCAGACTGATACTAGCCAGCATTCAGCGCCTGCACTTAATATGTCATAGTTTTAAGCTTCATCGCTGCTTTTAAGCGCTATCTATAGGTTTTTAACACAAAGGATTGTGTG
>NZ_JBPYDC010000435.1:0-1088 GCF_051847575.1 Psychrobacter sp. 1U2 | reverse complement strand
CTCGCTACTTAAACTGCCGTGAAAATCGTTTGCCTACTTTACAATCGCAGCACTTGTTTGCTTTAACCAAGGAAGTCCGTATTGAGCATGAAGGCGAAGAGTATCGCTTGCGTTTGACTCGTAACAATCGCTTAATTTTGACCAAATAACCTAATTGTACCAACAAAAAACGCCTCTATTGAAAGGCGTTTTTTATTGGAAGATAATCAACACTGGCTATTGATAGCAGCCTTTATCATAGTCGACAACCACAGTCATCCCTAAAATAGCGCAATGAGTACAATTTAAAACTGCCAGCTATAGACCACATCTACAGCATTTTCAGCCGCAGAGGTCGCCTCGACATAAATACGGCGTGTCAATTGATAACGAATAGACAAGCTGTTTTCCGCGTTAAATACGCCAACCCCATAACGAATGTATAAATCAGGAGTGACGTAACCTGTGACATTAACATTAGTATCTTCACTGTTACCTGAAGCATCCACAGTTAGACTCTGCAAACCAAAAGCTTGCCCAATTTGATTGGTCAAGCTTCGTGTACCAGTCAAGCCAAAGTTGAGACCAGCTGCCGCCAGACTATTAGTGACCTGTGACTTAAATCCTTGTTCACTAACTTGAGTTGCTTCACCATCGTCGATACGACCGGTCACTAGAGCATTCATCGCTTGTTGTTGCGTCAAGCCTGCATTGTTAAAGACAACGATATTTGGGTTTTCAGTGTTGCCTGTCACACGTACGCCGACTGTTTTATCATCAATTATTTTTACAGCCTCGATACTCAAATTGGGCTTCATCACATCGCCATTAAAGCGTATCTGTCCATAATTTAGCTCTAAATTCTGTCCAAACGCATCGATACTGGTACGGCGGGATACTTGAACGACCCCTTTAGCGCGCATGACACCAGTACCATTTTGACTGATATTGAGAGCACCTGCCAAAGGAATGACAGCACCAAAGCCACGGAAGTTAATATCATCACCCAAATCAATACCAATATCAGCGTTAATCGACCAAGGTTTTGATATTGCTAAAACGTCATCGATATTACCAATTAAACGTCTATCGATCACCACTGCATCTTC
>NZ_JBPYDC010000434.1:0-1088 GCF_051847575.1 Psychrobacter sp. 1U2 | reverse complement strand
CCCTTATGCAGGCGCAGCGACGGGCGCAGGCGGTGAAATTCGTGATGAAGGTGCAACGGGCCGCGGCGGTAAGCCAAAAGCTGGTCTGACTGGTTTCCATGTGTCACATCTGCATATCCCAGAGCTTGCGGAAAAGTGGGAGACATCAGGTCAATTAAGCACGCAGGATTATGGTACGCCGGATCGTATGGCGACCAGCCTTGAGATTATGACAGAAGCCCCATTAGGTAGTGCCAACTTCTCAAACGAATTTGGTCGTCCAAACCTCTGCGGTTACTTCCGTAGTTTTCAACTTGATACGTCAGCCGCCAAAGACGGTAGTGAGATGCGCGGTTACCATAAACCGATCATGCTGGCAGGTGGTTACGGCAATATCAAACGTAACCTCATTGAGAAAAACGCCATTCAACAAGGTGATTTGCTTATCGTCCTAGGTGGCCCTGCGATGCAGATTGGTCTTGGCGGCGGGGCAGCATCGTCGGTCGATAGTGGTGAGCTAGATGAAGGATTGGACTTCGCCTCAGTGCAGCGTGATAACGCAGAGATGGAGCGTCGCTGTCAGGAAGTCCTTGATCGCTGTTGGGCGCTTGCTGGTAATGGACAGTCAGACAATAATGGCGATGTCAGTAACAACAGTCAAGACGGCAACCCAATCGTCTCGCTACATGATGTCGGTGCAGGCGGATTATCAAATGCCATGCCAGAGCTGGTCAACGATCATGAAATGGGCGCGGTGCTCAATCTACGTAAAATCCCGTCGTTAGAAGCTGGCATGTCGCCGATGGCGATTTGGTCAAACGAAGCACAAGAGCGCTATGTACTAGCGATTCGCCCAGAGAGTAAAGATCAGTTTGATGCGATCTGTGCCCGTGAGCGCTGCCCGTATGCCATCTTAGGGGAAGCGACGGAAGTACGTCAGCTGGTCGTTAATGATGAGTTGCTCTCTGAGCAGCCAGTTGATATGCCGATGCAAGTGTTGCTCGGTGGTACACCAAAAATGCAGCGTAGCTTTGAGCGTCAAGAGAGTACGTTGCCAGCGTTAGAGCTTAATAACTTTAATTTGTCCGAATCCATTAAAGACGTGCTAC
>NZ_JBPYDC010000433.1:0-1091 GCF_051847575.1 Psychrobacter sp. 1U2 | reverse complement strand
TCATAGCGCACTCCTTTGATCTCCTGATAAGTCTCATGACCTTTACCAGCGATGACCACGATATCATTAGCCGTTGCCACTCTTGACAGCGCTTCTCTATCGACTGTACAGGCAAATCCATGATATCCCCAACCACGGCAATATAAGCGATAGGCAGTCCTTTTAATTGACGAATATTTTCAGCCGTTAGTCCCCCGATAAGACAAACATCAGTATTATTGTGAGTGGCATATTGGCAGCCATCGATAAGTTGCTGTCGAGTAATAATGTTGGCATTGGGTTTAGTAGATGAGGCAAATATAGCGCCCATAGCAATATAAGTTGCGTTTGAAGAAATCGCTTCTTCAATAAGGGCCATATTCCCATGACAAGTGCGACCAATAATTTGGTTGGTTTTTAATTGTTGTTTAGCTTCGTCGATAGCACCATCTTGTTGTCCAAGATGTACCCCCACGCCAAGCTTGGCAGCCAAAGTAACATCGTCGTTTATGATGACTGGCACCCTGTATCGTTTAGCCAGTGTGACTATTTTTACGGCTTCACCATACAACTGCTCTTTACCATTTGGCTGTGCCAATACCCGCTTTCTTCTGATTTGTAACAACCCTATCGTACCTGTCGCTAAAGCTGCCGCTAACTTGGCATAAAGCAAATCAAACTCATCATCGTTAGTCAGCAAATACAATGTAGGCCCTTTTTTTGGTATATCCGAAACTGATGTTTTAGCCATTATTTATCCTTAAGTTTAATTAATAAAAAAAAGACCGTTATCTTAGATAACAGCCTTTTTTGTCTACAAACTTTAGCTTTACAACCGTTTATATCAGCACCTTATACTGTCTGACGCGTGGCTAAACTGGTCAAAATGTTTTTGGCATCACCCCAGCGAGTCGCTGAGCTATTAGCACCCAAAATCACAATAATAGCAGGGCGGTTGTTGACACGGGTTTCCATGACGACGCAACGACCTGCCTCATTGATAAAGCCTGTTTTGGAGATACCAATTGGATAGTTCCCTGAGCGCACAAGGCTACTGGTATTATTGGCTTTATAAGTACGATTGCCACTTGAATAATTGGCCACAAAAAAGT
>NZ_JBPYDC010000432.1:0-1092 GCF_051847575.1 Psychrobacter sp. 1U2 | reverse complement strand
GCCATTGGTGACAAGCTCTATTGCTTGTGCTTGTACACATGCTCCCAAGACAGCCAAACCAAAAGACAACTTTTTGATATAAAGCATGATCTACACATTCCTTGTGTTGTTTTAAAATTCATTTAAGTTAATTTAAATCCCTTTAAATCTCTATTGTTACCGTATTTTTTAACCCTATAAATACCAGCACTATCTCCTTATAAAAAAATTACCTCCTAATTTAGTTGAACTTCACAGTTTAGTTGAACTTCACAGTTTAGTTGAACTTCACAGTTTAGTTAAAACTTTCAAAAGCGTTGATCGCGGCTTTTTTGGTCTCATCAATGTTTTTCTTTTGTCCAGTAGTTTTATCAAGATATACCAGCACTGACTCACCGCTCGCGACGATAGTATTCATAGCCGTACTATAATAGGTATATTCATGAATCACACTGGCATTGCCAATTTTCTTGACTCGAACCCCAATCCATAAGGTATCAGGATAAATCACTGGCTTAAAATATTGACAGGAAGACGCTGCCATGACTGAAAAGGTGTTTTCGTTAAATAGATTTAATTGAGTGTTATAGTAAATACGAGCGTTTTGGGCATAAGTGTAATAGACCACATTATTAACATGGCCAAAGAAGTCCATATCGCCCCACTCTACTTGCTGAGAATAAACAACTGCAAAACCATGCATGGGATGGTGTTTATCTTTATTCAGCGTCTCTTGTATTTCTGGTAATATCGCTACAGCCTTCGTAGTTCTCTCTTCTAGTTATGCTAATGAGCGTAGGTGTTATTAACCAACGTTTAACCAACGTTTAACCAACGTTTAACCAACGTTAAAATTATCAGTAAGCTCATATATTTTTTGCAATTATCGCTATGGGTTAAATCAATTTTTCTGTGTACATCATGCGCATCTTTTTCTTATCGAGCTTACCCACACTGGTTTTCGGCATTTCTATTAAAAATTTTATTTCACTTGGCACGCCATACTTTGGTAAATAGCCCTTCTCAACCGCTTGATGACCTATCGCTAAAATAGCCTCCGCTTTGGTATCGGCATGCTCAGGTTTTAAGACTACTAACGCTAAAGGGCGCTCG
>NZ_JBPYDC010000431.1:0-1092 GCF_051847575.1 Psychrobacter sp. 1U2 | reverse complement strand
AGCAGTTTGTTGTCCCCAATAACTAAGACGCAGTTGGCCCAGTCCGCTGATCATATTCGGTGCATTCTTGGTTTTATCTTTGAAATCGATAACCATCCATAACAGTACCCAAAAGCTTACTGCCAAGGTCACACCGATATTTAGCATAGATGATGGATGAACAAAGTAAGCGATGATCGCCGCCAATATCAGACTACTGGCTGCGATGACCATACCAACGCCAAGCAGTGGACGCTTGTCTTTTTTCCAGCGAATATTAGAGCCCATGCCCATAGCAAGCAGTAACAACCAAGTCAAAGGTACAAACAAAGCGTTAAAGTAAGGAGGGCCGACGGATACTTGACCTAGATTAAAAGCATCCGCAATAATTGGATAAAGCGTACCTAGCAGGACCACTAAAGTGGCAATCAAGATAATGGCGTTATTAATAACCAAAAACGACTCACGTGAGACCAGCTGATACTGACTCTCAACCGTCAAGCGCCAGCCACGTACTGCAAACATCAACAGTCCACCGCCCACGATGATGCCAAGGATGACTAGAATAACTAAACCACGCGTGGGATCGGCTGCAAACGAATGAACTGAGGTAATGACACCAGAGCGTACCAAAAATGTCCCTAGTAGACTCAATGCAAACGCAAAAATCGCTAGCATAATTGTCCATGCTTTAAATACACCGCGCTTCTCAGTCACTGCTAACGAATGTAATAACGCTGTACCAGCAAGCCATGGCATGAGCGACGCGTTTTCTACTGGATCCCAAAACCACCAACCACCCCAGCCAAGCTCGTAATAAGCCCACCAAGACCCTAAGGCGATACCGATGGTCAAAAACCCCCACGCAGCTAGCGCCCAAGGGCGTGACCAGCGTGTCCATACTGCATCCAAGCGCCCTTCCCACAGCGCCGCCATACAAAAAGCAAAGGGTACAACCATACCCACATAACCCATATATAGCATGGGTGGGTGAATAATCAGACCAAAATCTTGTAATACTGGGTTTAGATCCGCACCATCAACAGGTATGTTTGGCAAAGTGCGGTTAAATGGCGATGAAGTGAAAATCAGCATCGCTAGCATCATCATTTG
>NZ_JBPYDC010000430.1:0-1097 GCF_051847575.1 Psychrobacter sp. 1U2 | reverse complement strand
GAAGAATTCTTTGAGACCATCCGCTACTATATCAATGAGCTTGAGCATTTAGGCGTTAAGATTCAGCTTAATACCAAAGTCGATAAGGCAATGCTTGAAAAAGCCAAATTCCATCATGTCATCGTTGCCACTGGCGTGGTGCCAAGAAGCTTAGCAGGTAAGCTCGAAGGCGCTGATTTGCCACAAGTGATGAGCTATGCAGAATTGTTATCGGGTGAAAAATCAGTCGGTGATACGGTCGCAGTCATTGGCGCTGGCGGTATTGGCTTTGATGTCAGCGAATACCTAACGGCCAATCATGGTCAGCCACTCGATGAGTTGGGGCCTAAAACGCTCAAGGATCCAAGCTATCGTCCAAAGGCGCAGTCGGTTGAAGAGTGGCGTGAAGAGTGGGGCGTTACGAATAGCCCTGATTATCAAACTGAAGGTGGCTTGCTCAGACCTGAAGGCATCACGCCTATTCGCCAAGTGTACCTTATGCAGCGCACTAAAGGACGCTTGGGTCGCAGCCTTAACAAAACCACTGGCTGGGTACACCGCGCTCATGTCAAGTCGCATGGCGTCATCCAAGTATCAGGCGCACAGTACGAAAAAATCACCAATGAAGGTATTTGGATAACCAATAACCAAGGTCAAAGCCAGCTGCTGCGTGTCGATAGTGTGGTAGTCTGTGCCGGTCAAGAGTCCGTGGTAGAGCTGATGCCCAATGTCGGTGATGCGCCAGATGCACAGTATCACCTCATCGGCGGCGCAAAGCTAGCAGCTGAATTAGATGCCAAACGTGCGATTCGTGATGGGGCTGAGGTTGCGGCGGCGATTTAGGGTTTTAGGTTTTAAAACATAGTAGTAATAATGAAACGGTAGGGGAGAGATTTCCTACCGTTTTTTACTTCGTAAATTGTGGCTCTATTTAATTCTACAAAGGTGCTTCAATATCACCTAATGTGAGACCAGTTTCTTGAGTGCTGTATATAGTGATGCCAGTATCGTCGATTTTACCATTCATGACCAATCTACCAATGCGATTACTTGCTTCTTGATTGCCTTGATCAGCCGCTTTTTTGTACCATTCGAAAGCTTCGTCGTAGTCTTGCGTT
>NZ_JBPYDC010000429.1:0-1099 GCF_051847575.1 Psychrobacter sp. 1U2 | reverse complement strand
CCAGCCAACTGCGATGGACGAGTAGTCCCGCCTCTTTATTAATGGCTACTAAAAACTCATCTTCATAAATGATTTCTATTTGGTCGGCGTGTTGGTCAGCGTTGCCGTTTTCGATATCCATGTTCATATTTTTGTCTTCAATGCTCATAATGTAGATGCCATCATTATATATTTACTGTCTCTTATACATATCTTTTTATCGCACCCATAATGGCATAATAAATTGGGACTGTATTTATACGCTGTACATAAAGGAACGATTATATTGAAGTATTCTGAAATTATTTATTCATAAATACATAAGCCCCCTTTGTCCTTATTGTAAATTATAAAAACCAATCTAGGCTGACGTCATTGTATTGTCATATCTGATAGATACACTGCAGACTTATGCAAGACAAGTACTTAAATTTTATAAGTGATTAGGTGAGTCGATATGTTAGAGCTTAGGCAGGTTACTAAGAAGTATGATGACAAAGTTATCTTTGAGGATATATCACTCAAAATAAATAGGGGCGAGATAGTTTCAATCTTAGGACCGTCCGGCTGCGGTAAGACTACTTTATTGCATATGATTCTAGGCTTAACCAATATTAGTGGTGGCCGAATTGCCTACAATGGTGAAGATATCACCCGAGTGCCGATGCAGGAGCGAGGATTTAATATTGTCTTTCAGGACTATGCGTTATTCCCTAACCTTAATGTCAAACAAAACATCGAATACGGTCTGCGTAACAATCCTAGTGTGAGTACACAACAAGAAGTCGATGAACTGATCGACTTACTCGATATTAAAGCGCATCTAAGTAAGCGTGTTCATCAGCTATCAGGCGGTCAAAAGCAGCGTGTCGCGCTGGCACGTACGTTAGTCATGAAGCCCAAGATACTACTATTAGATGAGCCTTTGTCGGCACTAGATGGGGTGATTAAAGAAACAGTCAAAGCGCGTATTCGTGAGATTGCAAAACGCTATCAGCTGACTACCTTGATCGTCACTCATGACCCAGAAGAAGCGATGACGTTATCAGATCGTATCTTACTGCTATCAGATGGCAAAGTCGCGCAATTCGCTCAGCCCGCTGAAATCATACACAACCCT
>NZ_JBPYDC010000428.1:0-1100 GCF_051847575.1 Psychrobacter sp. 1U2 | reverse complement strand
ATTAAGCCAAACGAGACCTTTGTACAAGTATCAACTGCACCCACCACCCATAGTCATCAGTAGCTTTTTGATATTTCATCAAATCCTTCTTATATAACGGTGATTCTGTTTATTTCTTTGATAACTTTCAAGCTTTGTCTTTTTTAAGCAACGTTGTGATGGGCTTAAATCATGAGTAGCACGTTATGAATACTAAACCTAGTGTACACGCGATGATTGTCGCTGCAGGTCGCGGTAGCCGTTTCGGTGCATCTGTCGCTAAACAATACACAAAATTGCAAGGGCAGACGCTACTACAAAACAGTGTCGCAAGGCTTGCTAGTAGTACCTATATTGATAAATGCTTATTGGTTATAGCAGCAGATGACAGCACGGCACAGATCTTAGATTTTGCGCTTCCTATAGATTACGCTATAGGTGGCAACGAGCGTTGGCAGTCAGTACAAGCAGGCGTAGAGGCTATTGCTAACGCGGGTGCTAAGGACTCAGATCTGGTTCTTATTCACGACGCTGCGCGTCCTGCTGTACCACGTTCTGATATTGATAAAGTGATTGAAGCGGCAATACTGGAGCCTTATGGCGCGATTCTAGCCACTCCTGTGGCTGATACCCTTAAAGTGTCTACTGACTCTAACGATCAATATGAACCCACAGATAGACCTGTAAGTACAAACAATCAGCACTCTTACATCAAACGTACGTTTGATCGTAGTCATATGTGGCAAGCGCAAACGCCGCAAGTATTTCGCTTAGGTCAATTGCAGCAAGTATTGGCTTATGTGTCTGAACATCAGCTGGTGATTACAGATGAAGCCAGTGCTTTTGAGCATCTAAACCTTCCTATTCGATTGGTTGATGGCAGTCGTCAAAACATCAAACTTACTTATCCTGACGATATTATATTGCTAGCCGCTATCCTAACTGCTCAAAACTAATACCCTCCTTCTTTTTACATCACTATGACTATCAGTAGCAATCTTAGTACGCTACTGACTTTTCTAATAATACTCATTTTCGTCGTTATAAATATTTATCGGCATAGAGCAGTAACAAAGAGAATGAAGTAGAACGTTTTTATTCTACCTCTTTTTTGATCTTAA
>NZ_JBPYDC010000427.1:0-1100 GCF_051847575.1 Psychrobacter sp. 1U2 | reverse complement strand
CGTCAACCTTGGTAAACTCGGTGAAACTGTCGATGTAAAACCAGGTTACGGACGTAACTTTCTTATCCCTCAGGGCAAAGCACTACCTGCTACTAAAGCTAACATTGAAAAGTTCGAAGCACGTCGTGCTGAGCTTGAAGCTGAAGAAGCAAAAGAGATCGCTGTTGCTCAAGAGCGTGCTGATGCACTAACTGACGTTAATGTGATCATGCGTGCAAAATCTGGTGACGAAGGCAAGCTATTCGGCTCTATCGGTACTCGCGATATCGCCGAAGCATTGACTAACTCAGGTCTAGAAGTTGACCGTGCTGAAATCAAGCTGCCTGAAGGCACTCTGCGTCAAGTTGGCGAATATAATGTTGATATTCAGCTACATCATGACGTTACTGCTAGCATTTTAGTAACCATTCTTTCTGAAGATGGTGATGAAGAAAACATTGCAGTAGAAGATGATGAGACACAAGACGAGAGCGAAGATTACTCTGAAGAGTAAGTTTTAGAATATCTCGTTTAGATCAAAAAGAGCCAGTGACTTTAAGTTGCTGGCTCTTTTTTTGTTTAGGAGACGCGGGTTCAACTCCCGCCATCTCCATCATAACGAACAATCTTTAGCAGTTTGGTTCTTATCGTAGTATGGTATAACTTATATCTTATAAATCATTACTCTAAATAGATCTAAGCACTGAGACGTTCATATGACATATTATTCAAAGCCAAATTATTCAAAGCACTTACACGATTGGCTTAAACGTGGCCGCAATTGGCATATCGAATATGACGACTATCTGTCCAATCATATTACCCATAATTGGATTGCGCTTGATGCTGCAGGTGTCAGTCAAAATAAAATGCAATGGTGGCAAGACGTATATATTAACAATGTCATAGATAAAGGTGCTACAAGTACGGCAAAAGGGTCTGAAATGCTTGTGCCGCCGCGCCAAAATGCGCTTGACTACACAGCGATAACGGATGTCAATTGGCTATACAATATACAGTCTACACGTATCGCATTTGAAGCCTATCGTGACTTTTTTGATAAGAAAATAGCAAAGCTTGGGTTAAATACTTGCTTAAAACGCTACTACCCTGCGTTATCA
>NZ_JBPYDC010000426.1:0-1101 GCF_051847575.1 Psychrobacter sp. 1U2 | reverse complement strand
CCAGCAAAAGACCAATACCTAGTAGCAAAGATTGGGAGATATGCTGAGTGTCAAGTAAATGAATGAGTAGTAGCAGGCCTGCTATTACGCCGCCGGCTATTAATACTTTTTGCGGTGCATTGAGTGCCAGACTACCTCTTACAATGGGGTCTTTTGCATCATTTACAGGCTGAACTCTAGTGGTGGTATTTAACGTATTCAAGGCAATGACATCCTTCTCCGATGCATGTGATCGAATGTGATTTGTATAAGTATTTATATAAGAATAGGAAGTAGGGTTATGAGACTCGTTTGATGCTTTTAATAGTGTATAAGTAAGCGCTCCATCATAATCTTATTGTCATCAAAGTAAATATTAGCGCATTAGAAGAATAAGAATAAGTATATGACAATATGGAATAGGCTGTTTATTACTGACTATTTAACATTGATAGACGGTGACATTGCTTATTAATTCTTGCTTGCTGATGGATAAAGCGTAGTATCTATTACACAAGAATAATTGATAATGTGTAAAATATCGCTACAGTGTGCATTAATAAATGATGAGCAGTAATAAGCTGGTACTCATTAAAACATGCCTGTTACAATATGCTTGAATTTACCGAAGTCTACCGCATATCAGGTAACAAGCATTTGCACTAGCTATACTGGTAACTTGTCCCATCATATTTTGAGGGATTTAGAGCAACAGTACCCTACCGCTGAATCAATTACTTATTATCCATTATTAGAGTTTGTATGAATACACCAACCAAAGCATTTTTATCTACCAAAAACGCGCCGAATGTATCGATTGCTGTTATTTTTCATAGTAACTATGGACATACCAAGCGCGTCGCAGAAGCGATCGTACAAGGCGCACATAAACAACTGCCAACAGCGCAAGCAAAAGCGATCGATGTCCATGATGTCGATTGGGATTTTGTGGATCAAGCTGATTTGCTGGTATTTGGTAGCGCGGTATATATGGGCAGTGTTACCGCTGAATTTAAGACTTTTATGGATGAAACCTCAAAGCGCTGGTATCACCGCAAATGGGAGGGCAAGTGGGCAGCGGCTTTTGCCAACTCAGGCGGACTAAGTGGGGATAAGCTTGCA
>NZ_JBPYDC010000425.1:0-1101 GCF_051847575.1 Psychrobacter sp. 1U2 | reverse complement strand
AACACTTGTTATTTATGGATTTATCAGTTACTTAAAGCTCAAGCTTTAGTTAGCAAGCGTTACAGAATATTCATTTATGTAAATATATCTGCTTAACGTCGAAATTTAATTTAAGAAATCCCCTTATTATACTAAAAAATTCCCGTTTATCGCCGTTAATAGCTATTCTATCCAATTTACTATAGCAATATATGTATGATAATACCTGAGTGAGGTTTTTCTAAAGTTAGTTTAAGACGTACTAAGCACACTTTCTCCAACCAAAAAAAACACCCCAATGTAGGAGTGTTTCTTCTATTGACATTTTACGTCTATATATTAGAACTAGTTCTATATTACCAACCAGTAACTTCTTTAAGCTTATCACCGATTTTAGCTGGGTCACGAGTATACGCGATACCTGCATCTTCAAAGGCTTTGAATTTCTCTTCAGCAGTACCTTGACCACCAGAGATGATAGCGCCAGCATGACCCATACGCTTGCCTTCAGGAGCAGTGACACCAGCGATATAACCAACGACTGGCTTAGTCACGTGCTCTTTGATATAAGCGGCTGCTTCTTCTTCGGCAGTACCACCGATTTCACCGATTAGTACGATAGCTTCGGTTTGTGGATCGTCTTGGAACAGTTTTAGTGCGTCAATTTGGTTCATACCAGGGATAGGATCACCACCGATACCGATACAGGTTGACTGACCAAAGCCAAGCTTAGTGGTTTGCGCAACCGCTTCATAAGTTAGCGTACCAGAGCGTGAGATGATACCTACTTTACCTGGCAAATGGATATGACCTGGCATGATACCGATTTTGCACTGACCTGGAGTGATGACACCTGGGCAGTTAGGACCAACTAGACGCACATCGCCCGCTTCTTCTAGATAGCGTTTGGCTTTTAGCATATCGATAGTCGGTACGCCTTCAGTGATTACAACGATTAGCTTCACGCCTGCATCTACTGCTTCAACGATAGAATCTAGTACGAATGGCGCTGGTACATAGATTACTGATGCATCAGCTTGAGTTGCTTCCATCGCCTCTGCCATAGTGTTGAATACTGGTAGGCCTAGGTGCGTTTGACCGCCTTTACCTGGCGTTACGCCG
>NZ_JBPYDC010000424.1:0-1102 GCF_051847575.1 Psychrobacter sp. 1U2 | reverse complement strand
TGTGCTTAATGAAGAGGTGATTTCAAGCTTACTTTCAGTGACTTGTGTACCATCGCCACTGCCTTCTTTGCTTACTGAAACCTTCAACTCTTGCGGTGCAACAGCTGTACCATCTGCTTTCTCAGCAGTAGCCAATAAAGTAAAGCCTTTATTTATCAGTTCGTCTTTGTCATCAACTGCTTGCGGATTGAGCTTGAGCGTATATACAGCATTACCGTCATTATCGGTAGCTTGAGTACTCTGACCTTCGATAGTAATGCCGTTGGTTTCAGAGTCATTTACTTTTAAAGTAACTGCTTTGCCAACCATTGCTCCACCAGAGTTTTTCTCAACGGCTTTAACAGTAACAGTAAAGAGAGTTTCTTCATCCGATAGCTCAATAATGGATGGTAAGGTAGTAAGCTTTTGCAAAAAGAAATCAGGTTCAGTATCTGGAACTTGTTCGCCCCCACCATTATTCCCATTACCCCCGTTACTACCACCTGATCCTGGCTGCTCAATACCTAAATCAGGTGCAGGTGCAACAGAATCTACTGTGTCACCATCACCCCCTCCACCACAACCTGCTAATGCCAATGCACAAGTCAAAGAAGTAAGTTGAAACAGCTTAGAAGTAAAAGGTAGCGAGCTATGTGACATGTTTTGGACTCCGAATCCGAATCAGCTAAGATATGTTCAAAAATACGAGCAAGAATCGTACCCAATCTATAAATGCATAATAAAAATAGATAAAGTTACATTCTGTTTACTCTATATATATAATGTATTAAAATTATAACGGTAACCTTACTGACTTTTGTTGTAACTTACAACTAAAAATTATACCTATAAGTTAAGTAATCAATCACATAGCAGTGTCAATTCAAGGTATAATGACGCTTCTATAAGACGATGTTTATCGTAAAATGATTTGAGTATTTAATGATTTTATGGTATAAATGTCGGCTTTAAAATTTTCTGAATTGGTCACTCTGTTATTTGCCTTTATATGACAGTAAAACCAGCTCAACCTTCATATAGTTTTGTTTGGTGCAAAGCTGCTGCTTGCTGTGTCCATGCCGCAAATACGCGCAACTTGCCCAGACTGGTATGAGAATCCCTC
>NZ_JBPYDC010000423.1:0-1102 GCF_051847575.1 Psychrobacter sp. 1U2 | reverse complement strand
TTAGTAATACTGAAGTAGGCAGCGCGGCAACTGAAGGACTTACTCCGATACATCGTCAAAACGTTGATGAAGCCACTATTGATAATGTCCTTGTACAAGACAATCTAGATGATGGTGACTATCCGGATATTGTCGATATCGCTGATAAAGATGCTGCTGAGCACAGCAATAGTGATGATCTATAACGAGCAAACCCCAGTTAAAAAATACCGAACAGTATCAATGTCCGGTATTTTTTTGTCTTTGTATTGGGATATTTAGGTTATACCCAGCCATCAAGCGTACCCGCCCAGCCTTTAACTAGAGGTGCGCTCATGGCTTCTAATAAGTCGATGTGCGCCTCATCTATGTTTAGCGCTGGAATATAATGGTACTCTTGTCCGCCTGCATTAAGAAAGTTATCACGGTTTTCAATCGCCAACTCCTCTAAGGTTTCAAGGCAATCAGCTGAAAATGCGGGACTTAAAATCTGTACCGATTTGACCCCTGACTTCGCCCACTCATCAAGTACCACATCGGTATACGGCTTCACCCATTCCTGCTTACCAAAACGTGATTGAAAGCTTATAATCCATTCATCATCGGCAAGACCCAACGCCTGCACCACCTGCGCGGCGGTGCATTTACATCGGCTTGGATAGGGATCGCCTTTATCAGCATAAGGCTGCGGAATACCATGAAAGCTAAACATCAGTTTTTCGGGTTTGCCATGTGTCGCCTGAAAACGACGAATGCTATCGGCTAAGGCTTTAATATATAAAGGATGAGCAAAGTAGTCTTTGACAATCGTGATATTGGGCAAATTGCGCTGCTTTTGTGTCCATTTTGTGATGGCATCATAGACTGCACCTGTTGAAGTTGCTGAATACTGTGGAAATAGCGGCAACATCACAAAATGGTCGACACCATCAGCGCGCAATTTGTCCATGACATCAGGCAGTCCTGGATTGCCGTAGCTCATCGCTGGATGCACAGATACGCGATACGGCGCCGCGTCTTTCGCCAAGCGCGGCTCAAGCTTAGCGACTTGTTCATTTAAGATGTTGCGCATAGGCGAGTCGCCATCCCAAATACTGGCATAAGCTTCTGCCACGCGCTTAGG
>NZ_JBPYDC010000422.1:0-1103 GCF_051847575.1 Psychrobacter sp. 1U2 | reverse complement strand
CCCGACAAACCACCTTTTGCCGCTTTTACCCTCATATTGATGACCGTACAGGCTTCATCAAACTGCTTCTCAGCTTGTTGCTGGGTGTAGTAAACACCTAGGTCTGAGGGGATAGAGTCAAATCCGCACGAATTAACAATACGTGCGCCGCTTTGCTTCGCAGCGTCTTGATATTTGTCCATCATATCTTTAATAAAAATGGCTTCGCCTGTAAGGTCGACATAGTCGGTACCATTTTTGGTACACGATTTAATCAAAGGTTCGCCATATTTGAGGTAGGGACCAACCGTTGAGATAATAACTTGTGTTTGTTCGGTCATCTTATCCAGACTGGCATCATCATTACTATTAGCGACGATGATATCGATCTTCGCTTTAGTATCTCCATTCTGCTGCGCTGAGCTGAGCTCAGATTGCAGTTTTTCTAATTTTTCTTGGTCGCGACCAGCGATTGCCCAAGTGACGGACTGCGTATCTCCATCATTTTGCTTACTGGTACCTGCCAAAAATTGCGCTAAATAGTGCGCAGTAATTTGACCGACAAAACTCGTTGCACCGTATAAAACGACAGCATATGTACGTTGTTGAGTATCCATATCATTATTCATATTTTTTCCTTACTATTTTTTAGATAAATGAGAGCAGAGTAATGCTTATATTTTTACGTCATATAAACGTTTGATAGCGTTATGAGCTCAAAGTCAACTTAGAACCATACCAGTTATATATCAGTTTGATAAACGACCAATAACCCAACTTTGTCCAAAACAGGGCAATGAGCATACATAAGTTACATAACATATCGTGATCATTACCAAACTGAACGTTTATCTGCTCTAAAAGGTTGTTAATCTACTACTACACCTTATAAGAAATAATATTAACAACAATAAGCATTAAGAGTAATCGAATTTAGCGAACCTGACAGTATTGATCGTTTATAGAACTGATTGTTTGTAGGTTGATAACCGATCATATTGCTAATATGCGCTGGTTTGCTGGTTTGCTGGTTTGCTGGTTTGCTGGTTTGCTTTATTCGTATTCTGGATGTTTTTTATTTAAGGAGAAGGATTATGTTTCGTTGGGCGATTATATTTGCTGTT
>NZ_JBPYDC010000421.1:0-1104 GCF_051847575.1 Psychrobacter sp. 1U2 | reverse complement strand
GAATAAGTAATCATAGTGACGTTTTTATCATCAACGAAACCCCAACGACCATCTTGCTGATGAGGCTGCAAAGTCGTGAAAGGTGTGGGTCTTGGTTGCTGCGTTTGAGCAGTAGCAGACATTGCCCCACTGTTACCCTCTTTAGCATTGGGGTCGCTAGTGGTTTTGCCATTTTTGTCCAGCCAGCTTGTAGACTGGTTTCTACGTATGCGAGCAACCCCACCTCGGTAATCGTCAATATCAGTGATTGTTGATGAGAAAGGTACGATTGTCTGGTTGCCAGTGCCGATAACGCCATAATCACCGTTTCTTTTGACAACGATACGGCCCTCAGACACTGGACGCGCCCAGCCTCCATTGCCCTTGAACATCTCGTATATGGTAGGAACCACTTCACGACCTTGCATATTGATATAACCGACGCGGCCATGACGCAATACAGGCAATAATCCGCCTGCCATATTATTGGCATCCACCTTTTGGTAGCGTGACAGATCAACGACCCTTTTACCTTTGCTATTAATCAATGCAACTGGTGCGCCAAAGTCTGTTATCGCTAAGTAATGGCCACTAGCGGACGTACAAGAGACGTTTTTATAGTAGCTTTTGGGTATTTTGCAGCTAGCAGCGTTGGCTGTCGGCATTGAAAATACGGTAGTTAACAATATACCAGCCATCAAAGATAGTCGCGAGCCTTGTAATAGTGATAAAGTGGGCGCTGATAATGGTACAGATTGTCGCTTTGATAACATTTGCGCAACTGTTGACCATTTTAGTATGGAGTGTTGAGACATAGTCAAACCTAATTTAAAAGTATCAATGCCTACCGTAATCGTTGTTAAAGGCATTAATAACAATAAAAAGTACAAAAAGAAGTGCAAAAAAGACGTGCAGAACTGACTAGAATAGTAAGCGATTGAGACTTACGATTATAAGTAATCACAGTAGCAAATAGTAGCAATTTAACCAACACTAGTCTTGTAAGAATGTGACTCTGATATGCATAATGTGTCAAAAATTTGTCATGTATTAAGACAAGCGATGCATTTATAAAAAAATATCGCCGTTGTTCTCAAGAGATATTAATACCCCTTGTATAATAAA
>NZ_JBPYDC010000420.1:0-1104 GCF_051847575.1 Psychrobacter sp. 1U2 | reverse complement strand
GAATACTTGGTACGCGCCTCTCCTGTAAGGGTAGAGAAACCTAATTTATGCAGGTGCTTATAGTGGGCTAAGTTGCTTGGGGTATCAGTTAGCTTGGCGACATAAATGACACCAGTAAGTTGCCGATTGTCTCCAAAGTTTTTGGCGAGCTCATCATCCATCCAGTCAGGATCAGTAATTAAGAGCTGATAGCTGTTTTCATATTTATACTGCGCGGTAGCCAATGAATGAGTAAGCATATTCGACTCTGTACCGTTAGAAAATATTAAGCGTAGCCTCTCTTGGCTTCGAGTGTTCTTTCTAGCCTCTGCTTGATAGATATCAGCCACATAACAAAGCATGCCGTTTAAAACAAAGACACTACCGATATTGATGTCTTTCACCGATGAAAAATTATTTTTGGTAAAAGCCCCCGTTTGAATAGCTTTAGATATGCGCTCAAAGGTTGCTTCAAACTTATAAAAGTCCTTACATTCAAAGCGAGTTGCTATATCTTCGTCATTGTATTGATCATAGCTGGCACGTGTATTGCTCTGACTGTCACTGACTAAAATTTCAGAATGGATGTTGTCAAAAATCCCTAGGTCATCACTGTTGAAAATATCATCTAGACTGTTAATAACAGGTGGCTCGCTAACAGTCACGGTTACCGGCTCAGCTTCTTTAGTGCTATCGCTGACTGCCTTTTCAGACCCATCATCCTTATTGCTCACGCCTTTGTCTGAGAGTGTCGGTTTGTCAGATAGGGTAAAAGTAGTACTTTGCGTAGCCAATAAACCATGCTTATCTAAAGCTAGCAATTCTTGCGAGTTTGCGTGGTTGGTTTGTATGGTAGCTAAGAGGCGAGCATTTATCTTTTCATTAATATCGCTAGCACTGCTACTGGGTATGCGCCCCTGTTGATCGATAAAAAGGTTGATAGTGTCAAATTGCTGCGCTAAAACGCTGTTATTCGCCGAGCTATTTGTAACGGGCTTTATATCGTCTAATAGACCGGTACTGTCATTAGAAAAAATATCTTCTAGTGTCTTGTACTCACGACTTTGGTAGATCTCGTCGAGTTTAATCATGACTATTGGCTTCTCGCTTGGCTTTTTGGTTTCT
>NZ_JBPYDC010000419.1:0-1106 GCF_051847575.1 Psychrobacter sp. 1U2 | reverse complement strand
TTCCCTTGCCGCGATATTAGAAGCGCGCGGTGTGAGTGTAACCATGACCAAGATGGATCCGTATATAAACGTTGATCCAGGGACGATGAGCCCGTTCCAGCATGGTGAAGTTTTCGTCACTGAAGATGGGGCGGAGACAGATTTAGATTTAGGCTATTATGAGCGTTTTTTACGTCATTCTAAGATGAGTAAGAGCAACAACTTTACCAGTGGTCGCATCTATCAAAACGTGCTGAATAAAGAGCGCCGCGGTGAGTATCTTGGTGGTACGGTACAGGTGATTCCGCATATCACTGATGAGATTAAAAGTAAGATTCTAGCCAGTGGCGAAGGCTATGATATCGCTATTATCGAGATTGGCGGTACGGTCGGTGATATCGAATCACTGCCCTTTATGGAAGCGGTACGTCAGATGCAAGTAGAGCTTGGTCGTAATCGCGCCATGCTAATGCATTTAACGCTCGTGCCCTATATTGCCAGTGCAGGTGAAACCAAAACCAAACCCACTCAGCATTCAGTGAAAGAGCTGCGCTCTATTGGGTTGCAGCCTGATATTTTGATTTGCCGCTCTGACCATCATATCTCTCAAGACAACCGCCGTAAGATTGCACTATTTACCAACGTCGAAGAGCGTGCGGTCATTATGTGTGAAGATGCCCAAAGTATCTATCAGATACCGCGTACCCTTCATGAGCAAGACCTTGATGATTTGATTTGTGAGCGTTTTGGTCTTGATGTACCTGAAGCGGATCTGAGCGATTGGGACAAGGTGGTTGAGGCTCAGCTAAACCCTGAATCGACTGTTACAGTAGCAATGGTGGGTAAATATGTCGAATTGCCTGATGCTTATAAGTCTATCAACGAAGCATTGCTACACGCTGGTATTACTCATAAAGCAGATGTCAAAATCAACTACATTGATGCTGAGCATTTAGAAGATGATGAGAGCTTACTGACACAGTTAAATGATGCTGATGCCATCTTAGTGCCAGGTGGTTTTGGAGAGCGTGGTACGAATGGCAAAATACAAGCCATCACCTATGCTCGTGAAAACAACGTCCCATATCTAGGCATCTGCCTTGGTATGCAGCTGGCAGTGATTGAGT
>NZ_JBPYDC010000418.1:0-1108 GCF_051847575.1 Psychrobacter sp. 1U2 | reverse complement strand
ACTAAACAGAACTTGCTTAGTGTTATTAGAAAGTGCTGCAATTTTGAACATAATGGAATCTCGTTAGTGAGTGAAAATGATCGGATAGAAAAAAGCGAGTAGGGCAAACTATATTAATCTGCTGCTTTTGTGAGCTATCTAGCAATAATAAATAAGTATGACAGTTTACTCAATGGTTTTTAGTACTTGTAATATTTGCTGATGAATATCTTGCCACCACCAGATAAAACCTGCGCTAATAAGTAGCATTATAAGCCATGGAAGTAGCTGCCATATCAGCGCAGGTTTAGTAGGAGTCTCTAGCGAGATAGAGTAGCTGCCAGATGGTTCATGGTTGATAGTAGTATTTATAGGATCAGCGGTAGCAGGATAGACAGTATTTGTATCCTGAGTATCGCCATACTCAGGCACGTCATAAGTATGAGAGTAGGTCATCGGTGCCATTGATGAAGTCATACGTTGACGATGAGCAAGCGCAAATCCAAAGGCGATAAGCAGTCCAGTAATAGCCCCACCAATATGACCGGCGTTATCAATACCCGGTACCGCAAAACCATACACAAGATTAATACCCATAATAAATACTAGGCTTCTTAAATTGAGAACCATACCGTTAACAGATATTTTAAATAGCGCGGCTATCAAGAGTGCAGCGCCGATACCCATGATACCACCAGAGGCCCCAGCTGATAGACCCGGTTGTCCTGTACCATCCAAAATACCTTGCCACGTCACGTAATTGTTTAGCAAATTACCACCGATGGCCGACAGCAAAAATAACGCCAAAAATCTGGCTGAGCCAAACATCGGCTCTGCAACTTGACCAAAAAAGTACATAGCAAATCCATTAAACAGTAAATGCATGAGGCCAATGTGCAAAAACGCACTACTTACCAGCCGCCACGGATCATCAACCATGGTTAATGGCAACGCATTGGCACCCCAGTTTAGCAGCGCTTGCGTCGAGGGATTATTGGCATCAACACCCGTCAACACTTGCACGATAAACAGTCCAATGAAACTGACTAATAATAAGGTGCTAACGGGCGCGGTCTTTAACAATTGCTGTATGGTCATAAAACGAAGTATCAATTAAAAATGATGAATA
>NZ_JBPYDC010000417.1:0-1111 GCF_051847575.1 Psychrobacter sp. 1U2 | reverse complement strand
CAACAGCAGCTTTGATAGCACGGCGTAGCTTTTTGGCGTTATGGTTGGTAATTTGACCAGTAATACCAAGCTTAAAACCCAATTTAACAAAAGCTTTGGCCTCTTGCTCGCCGCCACTAAAGCTATGAGCAATACCGCCTAATTTATGCGCATCATAGCTATGTGCCTTTAATAACGCCAATGCCTCTGCATGAGCCTTACGAATGTGCAGCATGACAGGAAGCTTATGTAGCACAGCAATATCCAGTTGCGCTGTAAAAAAACGCGCTTGCTTAGCAAAAATCTCAGGTTGTTTCATGGCATCCGTATAAGTATCCAACCCTATCTCACCAATTGCTAACGGGCGCCGCTCTTGGACCATTTGCGCCATGCTAGATAGATGCGCGTCGGTATGCTGTTCGATATAAAAAGGATGTAAGCCAAGTGCAATGTGCGCTACAGGATACACGTCTCTACGATCAGTTTTATCCTTATCCTTAGACAGATGCATCTGCTCGATTGTCTGCTGCGTATCATAGAGTCTAGAAAAATATCGCTGCAAATAACCCACCAACACCAAGTGCCGAACACCCTGCATATAAGCCTGCTGCGTCTGTGACTGTCTATCACCATCAAAGACTGGCGCATCAAAATGAGTATGAGTATCGATCAGAGGATATATAGCAGGCAGTGGGGTATGATCTAGCGCTAGATGTGAATTTGTATGAAACATAATCCGTCTTTATAGTTGATTCTTAATGGTTGGTAAATATGTGCTGCGTAAGCAGTTAGGTGATTATGATAATAGAGTATTTTAATTTTGAATGTTTAGCAGCTTTGTATCTATATGCTGATACAAAACTGTAATACAGCGTGTGATATACCGCTTTGGTGAAGTATGCTGCGCCGCTAAACTGTCTATTAGGTGCATTATATTGAGCATAATATGCAAGTATAAAGAGCGTGCAAGTATCAAAATCGTACAAGTATAAAAGTTGTTTCTTAACCCTTTATTAATCCTTGTCACAGTTTTGATATTGCAGGTCTGTATGCTGAGGATTGATGTTTTTTGAGTGGTCTTTTTTTGACAATTCTTTAGCATGGGGAGTCTGTTGCCAGCTGCTACGTCTTG
>NZ_JBPYDC010000416.1:0-1112 GCF_051847575.1 Psychrobacter sp. 1U2 | reverse complement strand
ATCTCAATGTGGACTTTTATCAAGCAGATTTAGAGCGCGTACAGGAGATGATGCAGGATTATGATGATGAGCAGGTTTTATTGATCGGTCGTCGCCATGTACGTAGTAACAATTCGTGGCTGCATAATAGCTATCGCTTGGTAAAAGGTAAGCCGCGCTGTACGCTCATGTTGCATCCAGAAACGGCCAAAGAATACGGTATCGAGGACGGTCAAAACGTCAAAGTTACCTCGCGCGTTGGCAGTGTGAATATCATCGCAGAAGTCACGAATGAGCTGATGCCAAGCGTGGTGAGCATCCCGCATGGTTGGGGTCACGGCCGTAAAGGCGTCAAACAAAAGATTGCGCAGGCGCATGCTGGTGTCAGTGTCAATGATTTGACGGATGATACGTTAATCGATCAGTTAAGTGGTAACGCAGCGGTCAACGGCGTACCGGTGCAGTTAGAAGCAATTAAGCCTGAAGGGTTTGATTTGGACACTACCGATTCAAGCGTTGATGCTAACCGCGAATCTTCCGAAATCAAATCAGGAAGTGCTGCATAAAATAAGTACAAAAACTATAACGTGCTACTGGTACAAATTTTCCTTGCTTATGTGCCTACGCAGACAGAGGCTACGCAAAATTTTTACCAGTAGTACTATGCTTATTTTATGGCAGATTAACTATACGAAAAGTAAATATGTATGGCTGGTGTAAGTGTTCTCTATTGAGCGTTTACACCTACAAAGTCAAAATCGACTGGCGGTGTCTCGCCCTGTATTAATAAACTAATCGCTTTGGCAGAACCACAAGCATGCGTCCAGCCAAGTGTACCATGACCCGTATTAAGCCATAAATTATCGAAACTAGCGCTTGTATTGTGACTACCATGACGGATGTGACCTTTATGCGCGCGTCCTATTAAGGGTACGTTTGATGGGGTCATCGGTCGCAGCCCCGTCCAATATTGCACAGAGCTTGCAATGATGCCTTTTGGGAATAACTGCTGTACACGGCGCGTAATGGCTTGGCAGCGTATAGTGTTTAAGTCCAAATTATAGCCGTTAAATTCTGCTGTGCCCGCGACGCGCAATTTATCGCCAAGGCGTGAGGTAACCAGCTTAAACTCA
>NZ_JBPYDC010000415.1:0-1115 GCF_051847575.1 Psychrobacter sp. 1U2 | reverse complement strand
CGTAGTCCCAATTCTTTTTCTTTACTCACGTTTTCTAGTACAGCAAGCTCTTCTTCAATCAAGCCCAGCATGTCTTGTACATGCGGCAACAGCTTGCTACAAGCGGTAATACAAAACTCTACTTTATCTAAATAGCTGGCAAGCGTGATGTTCATTGCTTGACCATCCAATATAATAGAAGCTGGATACAGTGCTTTGAGCGGTGCGCCGTTCCAGTACAGTGGCTTTTTAGCCCCAGGTACGTTAGAGATAATAAGGTTAAAAGCTTGTTTTTTGGGGAATATGCCCGTTAATAGGTTAATGCCTTCCCACGCATAAGCGATGGCACTATAGTTGATTACCTGTGCTTGATTCATACGACGGAACCGACGTTTTCCACTATTCATACTGCCATTGATCAGCTGTAGTCGACGAAGAGGGTCATCTAAATGCGTGCCTAAGTTTGCCAAAACAAATGAGATTTGATTGCCAGTGGTACTATTGTCGCTGCGTAATGACATCGGTACAAAAGCAATCAAGGGTTTATTCGGTAACGCATCAAGTTTGAGCAAGTAACGCCGTATGGCACCAGAGCAAACAGCAAGTATCACATCATTCATACTGACATCGAGTTTGTCAGCGATGTCATCAAAGCGCTGCATATCATAAGATTGCGCTGCAATTCGCCGTGAGGCAGAGATGCGCTGGTTTAATATACTCATGGGAGCATGAAAGGTGCCAACATAATCGTCTTTGCCATGATGTTTAAAGTTATCCAGTAGTTCGGTAAATACCGGCTTAATGGTAGATAGCTGCTCTTTTATAATACGAGTCACAGAGCGTCCAGTAGGTATCAGAGCATCTACTTGATTACGATGGCGTGCCATGAGTGACCACACTGGCAGCGTCATAGGCTCATACGGTGACTGTGAAAGCGACTTTTGGATGAGGCGCATGGCAGCGATACCATCGACCAATGAGTGATGAATCTTAAAGTATAGGGCAAAGCGTTCAGGACTATCGTCAGTCTCTGGTTGAATTCCCTCGATAACATGACATTCCCATAGTGGCATCGCCCGATCAAGTAAGCGCCCATGCTCTTTTGAGACGTACATCAGTAGCTCTCGGACGCGAGT
>NZ_JBPYDC010000414.1:0-1115 GCF_051847575.1 Psychrobacter sp. 1U2 | reverse complement strand
ACCAGTGGTCAGCCCTGCTCGAGCCGCTTTAATAGTGACTTGCGTTACCATTTTCCATTTAGGCGTACCCAGTGCATAGGCCGCTTCACGAATACTGTTGGGCACTAAGTTAAGCATGTTCTCAGTCGTACGCACGACAACAGGAATGACAATGAGTGCCAATGCCAGTGCGCCGGCCCAACCAGAAAAGCTTTGGCCTTTTACCATCAACGCATAAATAAAGAGACCAATGACAATCGAAGGTGCAGAGAGCAAAATATCGTTTAAGAAGCGCGTCACCTTGCCAAGCATGCTGCCATGAGAGAACTCAGACAAATAAATCCCTGTCATCAAGCCAATAGGCGCGCCGATAAACAATCCCGAAAATGCCAACATCACGGAACCGACAATGGCGTTACGTAAACCACCTGCGCTCATTGGCGGCGGAGTGTCGGCGGTAAAGATAGGCATTTGCACCATGCCTTGAAAGCCTTCTACAAAAAGCGTTACCAATATCCAAAACAGCCAAATCAAGCCAAAAACCATCGCTGACATGGCAAAACCCAAACCGAGCTTGTTGGCCCAGCGCCGCTTGTTATAAAGGCGCTTGTTATAACGATCTTCAAAGCTTGTCTTAACAGGTAACGCTGAATTCATAGCATTAGTAGGCATAACACTCATTTCCCATATTCTTATCAGTACCAATAACCATTAAAATCTATCAAAAATCCAGCTACTATCGATTACCTGCTTTATGATCCATGCGCATCAGCATGAGCTTAGCCAAAGACAGCACAATGAAAGTGATGACAAATAGAATTAAGCCTAAATGTAATAACGACGCCAGATGTAGCTCACTAGAGGCTTCGGCGAATTCATTGGCAAGGGCAGAGGTAATGGTGACCCCAGAAGTAAATAGACTTGGACTGATATTAAAGGCGTTGCCGATGAGGAAGGTCACGGCCATCGTTTCACCCAATGCACGACCCAATCCCAAAATGACACCGCCTACGACGCCCGCTTTGGTATAGGGCAAGATAATCTTAAACATAACTTCCCAAGTCGTCGCACCCATGCCGTAAGCCGATTCTTTTAATAAATCCGGCACCACGGAAAAGACATCACGCATGGTGGCC
>NZ_JBPYDC010000413.1:0-1116 GCF_051847575.1 Psychrobacter sp. 1U2 | reverse complement strand
TTAGCGAAATAACCCCCATTATTAAGCAGTATCCTAAATCTACACTTAAGAAACAGTATCTTTCTGATTAATACTATGTATATTAATAGTCTATATAAAGAATATCGTCTCGCTGCTATTAGTATAAAATGTGTGTAGCGTGCGTATAACTTTAATAGCAGTCCACAGTAAACGATTTTTCTTGTGTATTGTCTCTTAGGTAGTTTATTTTGCAGAGCCCGGCTTAGCTGCCGTAAGTTGCCATACATTATTGAGGAAATTGTTAATGGACGCACTTAGTATGTTATTACAAAATGTGCATTTGTTTGAAACAAATTACTATCGTTTAAATGGTAGGGGTAATTGGTCATATTCAATTGATAGAAAAGATACGATTTTGTTTTATTTAGTGTTATCGGGTAGTTTTTGTATCGATGTCGGCAGTGAGATACGAGAGGCAAAGACTGGCGATACAATTATGATCTCAAACTCCTATAAACATGTCAGCTATGCACTTAATCATCATGGTGATAATGCCAAACCTCTAGATGAGATGCTCAATGAATCTGAAAGCCATGTTATAGATCTCAATGGAGAAGGTGAGATCAATGCATGTTTGATTTTGATTGAATGTAAATATGAAAAAGAGATGACGCAACCATTATTGTCAGTTCTGCCAACGATATTGCCTGAGCTTGCCGAGATGTCTGATGGTCGATTTGGCGTTATTGATGTCGAGGTCAAGCTGTTGACCTTGGAGTCTGAGCATGAGCGTATGGGTAAGACGGCAGTCATCAACCATTGGGCCAGTATCATGATGATTGAGTGCCTGCGTACCTATATTGAGAGCTTGCCTGAGGCAACAGACAATTGGCTTAAAGCGCTAAAAGATCCATTTTTATCCAAAGCATTGGTAGCGATGCATTATGCACCAGATCGAAACTGGACGATTCATAAGCTTGCTGAGCTAGCAGGAATGTCTCGCTCAAGCTTTGCCCAGCGGTTTAAAGATGTGGTTGGAATGCCGCCTCTGACATATTTAATTGATTACCGTTTGCGCTTGGCAGCACGTTATCTACGTTTGCAGCAAAACAGCATCAGCCGTATTAGTGAGCTAGTAGGGTATGCGTCAGACTC
>NZ_JBPYDC010000412.1:0-1116 GCF_051847575.1 Psychrobacter sp. 1U2 | reverse complement strand
CCAATACCTTCATACTATTGCCTTTATGCTTTTGTCTTCATATCGTTTTTTGCGATGTTTTTCATTATTTAGCATCTAAAAAAATATGCATAAAAAAACCGTCATTGTCAGTCACAATGACGGTCAGTTTAGCAAATTTCAATAGCCAATATACTCTATATATATAGTATCACTTAACTGCCTCGACCATATAATCAACCGCAGCATAAACTTGCGCTTCACTTATCTTATCAGTCGCTTGCGCTGGCATCTTGTTAAAGCCTTTAGCTGAATGCATATGTAGCGTCTCTATACCTTTAGCAAGACGCGGTGCCCATGCAGCCTTATCACCGTATTTGGGCGCATCGAGCAGACCTGCTTCGTGACAGACTTTACAATTGGACTCATACAGCTTTGCTCCTGCATCAGCTGCCAACACCTCAGGCTCAGCAGCCGTTTCTTGCTCTGTTTCTTCAGTCATCGCTACTTTAACTGGCTCAGCTTCCACTTCAACCACAGGTTCAGCTTCGACCACAGGTTCAGGCGTCATGGTTTCAGGATCTGCTACAGATGCTTCTTCTACCACTGTGCTTGTCTCAGCAGGTTCATCCATCGTAGCAGACTCGTCAGCAGTGTTATTATCACCACTACAAGCACTCAATAACAACAATGTGCTAATACTAAAAGCAGATAAAGTTAGTTTGTTTATCATCATAACTCCCCTCTTAGTTTATGTTAGCAGCTACTCATTCGTCGCTGGTTCAGCATCAGTTTCTGTTGCTGCAGTATCAGTAGCTGGCGTAGTTGCACTATCAGTCGTAGTTGCGTCGGTATCGTCAGTAGTGGCTTCTGCTGTAGCAGGCTCAGTCATGCCTTCTTGTGTAGTCATAGTAGCGTCTGCTTCTGTACCATCTACAGGCATTGGCGCTGTCTCTGGAAACTCCATGTCTTCAGCTTCAGGGGCATTTTGACGAGCCAATTCAGCGGCTTCTTCCACTTTGTCTACTGCTAAGACCTCATGTGACTCGCCGTCTTTGTCACCACTACAAGCGGTAACACCCAACCCAAGAGTAACAACCATTGCTGCGCTTAACGCTGTATTTAGTACTGTTTTTTTCATTCCAACACCTTTAATAA
>NZ_JBPYDC010000411.1:0-1117 GCF_051847575.1 Psychrobacter sp. 1U2 | reverse complement strand
AGTTACGCCATCATTACCAACTACGCGGCGATAACGAATGTTGCTTGAAGGTTGATTTGGTGACGCATACGAAGGCGTGCTTGGCGTAATCGTCGTTTGCTGTTGGATCAGTTGACCCATACGATCAGCAGATGCTGGTGTTAGAGGCCTACTATTTGCGGGCTGACCATAGTGGTTGCTCTCTTGAACCCTATGAGAAGTAGTATTACCCATAATCAAACGATGGAATTTTTGTCCTGCACGGCCATCAGCTGGAAAAATACCACGACTGGTTTGATATTGCTGAATAGCAGTACGCGTATTATCACCGATGATGCCATCGACACCGCCAATATCGTAACCTGCGTTTAACAATGCTTGCTGGATATCTTTGGCTTGTTGACGGCTGATACCTGGGTCATCCGTCGGCCATGCGGTAATGAAGTCAGTTTTGCTACTGTCCTCTTTAGTGATTAAGTCTGATAAATGGGCAATCGCAAGCGCATAGTTTTCTGAGGCATTATATGAGTAAAACGTATCGAAGTTTTTACCCACTAAAAAAGCAGGACCATCCTTGCCAGCAGGCAGTAATAAGCCAGCACGATTCAAGTCATAGGGTAGCGGACGACCGTTAGTAAGGGTTAAGCCTTGATTACGCCAGTGGCTCATCGATTTTTTATCTTTGCGATTGGATGCTGCCCAATAACCATCGGGAAGTTTGACTTCATAACCCCAAGGTTCGCCTGTGCGGTAGCCACGATTGTCCAAGAAGTTGGCGGTAGAGGCCAGCGCATCGGGTACGTTATTGACCAAGTCGCGGCGACCATCACCATCAAAATCCACTGCCAACTCTAAAAAGGTGCTCGGCATAAACTGTGTCTGCCCAAAAGCGCCTGCCCATGATCCAGTCATATCACTTGGTGCAATATCACCGCGTTGTACGATTTTGAGCGCATTAGCAAACTCGCCCTGAAAGTAGCTTTGGCGACGATCAAAACAAGATAAAGTTGCTAACGACTCGAACAATGGTTTTTTGCCTAAGGTCTGTCCAAAGTTGGATTCTACGCCCCATACACCTAGTACATGCTCAGCTTTTACGCCATAACGCGACTCGATTTGACGTAGTGTATCCGACCAC
>NZ_JBPYDC010000410.1:0-1117 GCF_051847575.1 Psychrobacter sp. 1U2 | reverse complement strand
AACTGATACCTATACTGCCCCAACCTATACCTTGGATGACGGTACCAATACGACTACCAATACCACGGTTAACAACGTTGGTGACGCGCTAGGTAACCTAGATATACGCACTACCACTAATACCGCTGATATTGATAAAGGTATCAGCTTTGGGAATGGTACGACAGATAATAACTTTGCGCTAGGCGATACTATTAATGTCACTGGTGACAGTAATATCACTTCTACTACCACCGCAGGCGGTGTACAAGTTACTCTGAACGATAATATTGATGTTAATAGAATCACTGCTGGTAACAGTACATTAAATAATGCTGGTGTTACCATTGTTGATGGTCCTAACAATACTGTTACCCTTAGCGGATCTGGACTCAATAACGGTAATAATAGAATTACCAACCTAGCTGATGGCATTGCACCAAATGACGCAGCAACTTTCGGTCAATTAACAGACACCAATAATATTGCAACAGGGAACTTGTCTGCCCTTGGCGGCGGTGCAACTTATAATGCTGTAACTGATACCTATACCGCGCCGACTTATACACTAGATAATGGTAGCAATATCGGTACCACCAGCGACTTTGATAACGTCGGTAGTGCACTAGGCAACCTAGATGGTCGTACCACTGCGAACACTTCTGGTCTCGCAGATCTGGCCTCAGGTAAAACTGGTCTGGTTCGTCAAGACACAGGCACAGGCGCGATCACCGTTGGTGCTCAAACGGGCGGTACAAGCGTTAACTTTACCAATGTAGGTGGTGATGCTCGTCAGTTAACAGGTGTGGCTGATGGCACCAATGCCACAGACGCTGTGAATAAAGGTCAGTTAGACGCTATTACTGGCAACATAAGTGCAAGTGGCGTTCAGTATGATCGTAATAATGACAATACAGTAAACTACGATAGAGTTAGCTTTGACGGTACACAGGCTGTTATTGGCAAAGATGATAGTGATAACGATATCGTCGTCAGTGGTGGCACGACGCTTACCAACGTTGCCAATGGTGTCAATGCTTCCGATGCAGTCAATAAAGGTCAGCTCGACAGCGCTACCAAAGTTAAAGTCTTTGATAGCAGCGGGGACGAAGTGACCATTAATGTCGCTGAGCAAGTC
>NZ_JBPYDC010000409.1:0-1119 GCF_051847575.1 Psychrobacter sp. 1U2 | reverse complement strand
AAAGCCACGCTATCATCATAGCGTGGCTTTTTTATAGTGGCAGACACTATATAGCTTACAATGCAGTAGTATCTACGTTTGGACGTAATGTCAGTGGATTTGTTTCCATTAAAAATCCCTGCCAGCCCCAATGTAAAAAATTACGAATGTTAGCATGGTCTGTACCATTCGGCGTAGCTTTTACCTTTTCGTAATGCTCACCGAAAAGCTTTAGGGTATCTAATTGATCTAAGCCATGATGTCTAGCAAAGCCAAAGACTTTTGCACTCCCTTCATTTTCACCAGCATCATTATGCAGTAAGCCATTCACGAATGGCATTGGTGCATAGCGATAAAAATCATCAATAAAGCTGATAACATCATTAAATCCAATGGCTTTTTTGTTCAATCCATTAAGCAAAGCCGATACGTCTGATTGGCGGATACTCATAAGTAAATGACCTCAAAGCAGGTTAAATTAACGATTAAAGTAGTCTTCATCATCAAATGATGGCGCAAAATTGCCTTGTTCAAGATGTTGCATCTGTGATTGTACTGTACGCTCTTGCTGGATACGCTGATAAATCTCTTCACGATGTACTGCAATATCTTTAGGTGCATTAACACCTATACGTACCTGATTGCCTTTAACGCCCAGAACAGTAACACTGACTTCATCACCGATCATTAACGTCTCGCCCACACGGCGTGTCAAAATTAGCATGCGTCACACTCCTTATGTCGCATTAAAAAATTATTACTCATTACATTACATCTCAATTACAGATCATCACTAAATCGTCATGACATAGAACCTATATACGACAACCATAAAGTAATATAGGCGCCTCATACGATAAGTAAAGTGTTACACGATAAGCGATGATGATAGGTAGGTTCATTTAGCCCAAATGAGCCCCCATTATAGGTGGCATAACAGATGCTGTCACGGGTTTTCATAAAACTATTAGGTAAACTACAACGTTAATAACGTTAAAATTACAAAAAGGGTATAAAAAGTACCTTCCTAACCAAATGCTTATTAGAAACGATAAATAGCTATTTAATTGAAAACCGTCAAAGCAATGCTACTAAAATAGACTTACAGTTTTAACGGTTTCAATAATGATCAATACTAAA
>NZ_JBPYDC010000408.1:0-1120 GCF_051847575.1 Psychrobacter sp. 1U2 | reverse complement strand
ATGGTTACCTTAACTCTGATATGGGGTATGCAGGCAGTTTTAAGTTGGTATCCATCTTTGACTAGCAGTCCCTACAGGTTTGCGGCAGGGGTATCAGTGAGTTTGCTAAAAAGAGTTACTTTATTATGTGTTAGCTATGCTGCTCTATATCATCTGACGTACTTTGTTCAACGTGCTTATCGACAGTATAAAAACAATAAAGTAGGTTGATTGTGTCACATAGTTTTAAAAATTTTTACTGTATTGAAAATGCATAGGGATTTTCAGACAGAGCTTTGATGTAATAGTATTGGTTATTTATTTTTTGTATAGTTGAAATAAAGTAATTTATAAAGTTGATGATTTACTTTGTAAACCGATGATAATTACCAAAATTTAACTCATACATTTATAAAAAACGTAATTAACCTGCTTAATATAATTCGAATACGACTAGAATTTTATATTATATTCGGATAATAGAATATACACGAAATTTTATTAAATTATTTACATATCAAAACTTGGAAACGTCATGATTCTTATACACAATGCACTCATCAATAATATAAAACGCTGTGAAGCGGCTTATAAAGTTTATCAGAAAGGTTTGACTTATCATCAAGCTTTGCATATTTTTCATGCTAACAAAAAGATATATGACGAACTTATCCTTTTACTAAATGATAATAGTTTAGATGCGTCTATGAGTAAAAAAATATTTAACTATATTTTTTATCTCGAAGATTGGTTTGTCCAATTCTCAAGATTAGAAAAAGAAGTTGGAAGTCTTGAAGATCGTTTTTCTTTTGAATCTCTTAAGAATAGTATAGATTATCCAGCAAGTTTTCTTGATGATGTTATAAAATAGAATATAGTTATATCTATCAAACTTCTATGGCTAAGGCGTATCGTTATAACTGAACTTCTAAAAAATAGATTTGGTTAGTATTATTTTATAACTTATATAAAATAACGCACGATGAAATAAAACCGTAAGAATAAATAGTTTAAAATAAAATGAGGTATTACTACTCATTAATTCGATAATAAATAAGGAAGCTATATGCTAAATTCCCCTTTTTCACCGTGGCCAAGTTTTACCCAAGAAGAGGCTAATGCAGTCAGTAAAGTACTATTG
>NZ_JBPYDC010000407.1:0-1122 GCF_051847575.1 Psychrobacter sp. 1U2 | reverse complement strand
ATTTTGATCAAAGTGCTGACATACAAAGTGATGTCACCAACGAGCAAATAGTGACTGTTATTAACTACCCTTTATATGATGTGAGTATTTAGTGGGCGCCTGACCAAGCAAAAAGATATCTGAACCAGTCTCTATTACATGATATAAATCGACCACCTTTCTACCTTTTATTTAAATACTACTACCGTTAGTATAAACATGGCATATTTATTGCTCTTTATCTTATATGACCTGACTTTGAAAAATAAATCAGTAAAAGATATTTTGACTCGTCAATTATCTGATAACGAAGAATTTTAGGTTCAAGGCTGCGTAAGCACTACGTCACCTTGCCTGTGCGAATAACATATAAATGACAAACGCTCTCTAAAAATCATGCAAATTTTATCGCCTGAGTAGAGTATGATAAAGGTCAGTTCTCAGTCTCTAACTAATTAATTGTAGAGTCATTAAATAATCGTTTTATATGCTGAGCTACTACGAGTTTGTACAAATATAATCTTAAAAGTAGTTAATAGTATAATTATTATGCTGTAAGAGAGGAGTCTACATGCGGATTGTAGTTTGTGATGACGAACCACTTGCTCGTGAGCGCTTGGTTAGGATTGTGCAAGAAACAGGATATGAAGTTGTTGCCCAAGCAACTACAGGCGCTGAGGCCATAACGGCAGTGAAAGTACAGCAGCCTGATATAATATTGCTCGATATACGTATGCCAGAAATGGATGGAGTACGCTGTGCACAAGCGTTAAATGAGCTTGAACATCCGCCAGCTATCATTTTCGTTACTGCCTATGATCATTATGCCATCGCCGCATTTAAAGCAAATGCTATTGGCTATTTATTAAAGCCGGCCAATAAAGACGAATTAATAGAAGCCTTGAGTCAAGCAAAAAACTTAAATGCCGCCCAGCTAAATGAGATTCGTAAGCTTGAAGATCCCACTGCTCGTCCTGTACGCGAGCATATCGCAGCGCGTACGCATCGCGGCGTTGAGTTGATTAAGCTTAAAGATATCTATTATTTTACGGCAGATCAAAAATATGTCAAAGTCCGTCATAAAGAGGGAACTGTACTCATCGATGAGACGCTAAAAGAGCTTGAACAAGAGTTTGAAAGCCG
>NZ_JBPYDC010000406.1:0-1123 GCF_051847575.1 Psychrobacter sp. 1U2 | reverse complement strand
CGCATACACCAAAGCTTAGCACTGACATGACTTATGATAAGTCTGCTATGCAAGAATGGCAAGAGACTATGCAAGCTCAGCTTAATCACTTCGGTAGTGATTTAAGCCCTGAGATTGAGCTGGTCAATATTCATGAACAGCAGTCTGAGAGTATGGATGCAGCAGAAAACGTACTCAATATAGAGCCAGCAGTAGAAAACGTAGAAGCCATATCTAATAAAGCGCAGTGGTTACCACGTATTACCGTTTATGTGCATCAATTAGCACATCATTACTTGCTTGATGCAAGTTTCATCAATTCAGGTGAGTATAGCAAGCTGCTTCGCTTATCAAGCGAATGGAACACGCTACTTGAGGATGATGCTTTTATTCGCCGCGAAGCAAATTCAGGTACAGCCAAAGATATCCCTGTGCGCGACTTTGACTATCTCTGGCAGCAAATGATGCTAGATGCCCGTCGTGGTTTGGCAGTTCAGCGCTATAAAGGGCTAGGGGAGATGAATGCTGATCAGCTTTGGGACACGACGATGGATCCTGAAAACCGTCGCATGCTACGTGTCACCATCGAAGACGCTATTGCAGCGGATCATATGTTTACCTGCTTGATGGGCGATCACGTCGAGCCGCGTCGTATCTTTATCGAGGAAAATGCATTAACGGTTTCTAACCTTGATATTTAAGGTTTAGCTTTTACGTTAAGTATAAAATACCGCCTTGTCTTCCAAGGCGGTATTTTTTAACAATAGAGTTGTTTCACGTGAAACTTTATTTAACACCTTATAATACCTTTGCTATATTTTGAGTTAATGGCTAACTGGATAATAAGATGGTTGAAGTGGTACTACTGGCTATCGCTTTGGCGATGGATGCGTTCGCAGTCTCTATAGGACTGGGCGCTAAATCGCAAAAACAAAGCCGTCGATATATAGGGCGCCTGGCTGTCTACGCTGCCTTATATTTTGGGATTGCACAGGGGATAATGCCGCTTATTGGTTATTTGCTGGGTGCAGCTTTATTAGGTTGGCTTGCCGCTGCTGCTCCTTGGATCGGAGGTTTTATTCTTATTGGGCTGGGCAGCAAGATGCTCTATGAGGTGTTTTTGGGAAGTAAGGAGGCTATCTCA
>NZ_JBPYDC010000405.1:0-1123 GCF_051847575.1 Psychrobacter sp. 1U2 | reverse complement strand
ACTGAGCTTGCAACCGCAGCCAAAGCCAATGTGATTCATACTATTGGACGTATGGCGTTATTGCTACGTCAGAATCCAAATGCTAATCCTAAGTTATCAAACTTAGCACGTCATGCTCAATAATTAGTATCTATGAAGCGTATAAAATAGATTGAAAGAACAGCCAAGATTATAGAAGCTGCGTTGCATCATTGCTCGTGGCTTTTATTTTATCCCTCATTTTATCAAATCTACATTGACGATCTTTTCTATAATGAATCAAGTACTATGAGCCAGCTATTTACCTTACGATTGGCAACCGACACATTATCGGCTGATGCAGAGCAAATCGGTGTATCGATTAAAGAGCTACAAAAAATACGCATTAACGTAGAAGCCTCGATTGTGCTGTCGACACGCCAACTTTGGTTGAGCTACCAAATACAGCTACCATCCGTTAGGCTAGCTGCGCAGCTAGATTGGACAGCATGGCAACAATCAAAAGTCCGTTTTACCGACTATTTATGGGAGCGTACTTGTCTTGAATGTTTTGTCAGTAGTGAAGTTTTTGATACAACAGCTAACTATATAGAAATCAATGTTAATCCAAACGGACAATATGCTCTTTACAAATTTGATGAATATCGTACACCATCGACACTGCCTCCAGTACCATTGATGCAAGCAAACTGTACTACAAAAGCGAACGTCACTTGGGCTAAGAACGCCTCAAACCAGCAGGCAGAACCAATAAACCGTCTAAAACCACATCCCGCACTGGCAAACCACTTTGTGGACTCAACCATCACCCAATTTACTCCGTACTATCAATATCGACGCTGCTTTGGATTGTCTTTAGAACAGCTCTCGCTCAATACTCATAACCACGACTTATCCGGCGATATCAGCATAAAGCTATTACATCCATGCGTCATTCTACAGTTTGGTAAAACAAACCTGTACTTTGCCCCAGCTCACGCTACCCCGCCTGACTTTCATCAACACTGTTATTGGACAGTGCTGGATTTGCAAGCTGCACTAACGAAATAGTTTTTATAACGTCAAGCAACGTTTAATGGCTGGTTGGTCTTTTGAATAGATCATAGCTCATAGCAGATAGCTTTGATAGTTGAACGATGATAGA
>NZ_JBPYDC010000404.1:0-1123 GCF_051847575.1 Psychrobacter sp. 1U2 | reverse complement strand
TTCTTTGGCCTCATTGGTACTGGTTACCGAGTTGTTCAAAGAAGCCCAGATTATCACCGCACGTAACTACGAGTTTATGCTGGTCTATACCGAAGCGGCATTTATATATTGGGGTATTTGTCTGTTTTTGACCTTTATTCAAGGTAAGCTTGAAACTAGGCTTGATCGTTACGTGGCTAAGTAGTTCATTGACTCATTCACCAGCAGTTTTAGTATTATTAGCACAACAGGAACCTTTATGATTCAAGTCACTAATATTCACAAAGCTTTTGGTCATAATCAAGTGCTCAAAGGCATCGACTTGACCATCGAAAAAGGTAAGGTAGTGGTGATACTTGGGCCATCAGGGTCAGGTAAAACAACTTTTTTACGCTGCTTAAATGCGCTGGAGATTCCTGATCAAGGTGTCATTGCTTTTGATGATGACAGTTTGACGATTGATTTTGCTACTAACCCTAAGAAAAAAGCACTACTGGCGCTACAACGCAAATCTGGTATGGTGTTTCAGTCTTATAATTTGTTTCCGCATGAGACGGCGATTGAAAACTTGATGCTCGGACCGACTATCGTACAAGGTCAGAGTAAAGCGCAAGCTCGCGAGCAAGCTTTAGCATTGCTAAAGAAAGTTGGTTTATCTGAAAAAGCTGACCTGTATCCCTTTCAGCTGTCTGGTGGCCAGCAGCAGCGTATCGGTATCGCGCGGGCGCTGGCGATCGAGCCGTCATTATTGTTGTTCGATGAGCCAACGTCTGCACTTGATCCAGAGCTAGTGCAAGACGTGCTTGAGACCATGAAGCAGCTGGCATCTGAAGGCTGGACGATGGTCGTGGTGACCCACGAGATTAACTTTGCTCGTGAAGTGGCAGATCATGTGGTTTTAATTGAAGACGGTTATGTGGTCGAAGAGGGTAGTGCCAAGCAGATGTTTGAGCTATCAACACACCCACGTACACAAGCGTTCTTACAGCGTATAGAGCAGTAGTGTCGCTAAAACAGCCACAATTATCTATTGAATTCTGACGGCTCAAAACCTTCTTTTCTAGTAAACGATGAAGTAATAGAAGTAACACCTCTTTAACGATAATATCATGGCTAAGGGTTTAGCTCTTTATCGACTATAAGC
>NZ_JBPYDC010000403.1:0-1124 GCF_051847575.1 Psychrobacter sp. 1U2 | reverse complement strand
ATGACTCCAGTACGTTAGATAGCGAGATTCCTGCTTGGCTAAGTAATTTCTATCAAGAAAAAAATATAGAAATGGCGTTACCTGAACGACCAGCGCTAAGCTTTGCAGATCAACTACAAGTGCTCTATGACAATCCCGTCCCTGTAGCCAGCTTTACCTTTGGTATTATCAGCGCCGAGCAAGTGCAGCATTTACAGAGTCTAGGCACACGCGTCATCGGTACCGCCAATCATCCATTGGAAGCAAAAGCATGGGCAGAGATTGGCGCTGACGCAGTATGCGTGCAGGGGGTAGAAGCTGGTGGACATCGCGGTGGTTGGTTGCCACAAAGCGCAAACGATCCAATGGGATTATTGACGCTGATTAGTCAAACGCGGGCTTGCACCGATATTCCGTTAATCGCTGCGGGTGGGATTATGACTGGGCAAGCCATCAAAGCAATTCAAACAGCAGGGGCTGAGCTGGCACAAATCGGTACGGCATTTTTGACCACAGATAAGTGCGGTATCAATGCTACCTATAAACAGGCGCTACTCGATGCCAGTCAAGATAATCGCAGTAGCGAAACACGCTTAACGCGGCTGTTTTCAGGTAAGCAGGCACGCGGCTTATTAAATGATTATTTACGTGATTTTGCGCAATTTGAAAACGCGCATGAGCTACCGCCTTACCCACAATTAAATGCCATGACCAAAGACTTGCGTGCCCATGCAAAAAAGACTCTTGATGCAGAACATCAGTCTTTATGGGCAGGACAAGGAGTCGCTTTGGTCAGACAAGAAGGCACGATTGAATTGCTAGAGCGACTGGTAAAAGAGTTGTAATTTAATTAGCGTAGGCCCAGTTTTTAACCCTGAGAAGCGTTAAAAAATTGTACTGTAATTTTAGCTTTGCAAGGAAAATGCTGGGTTAAAAACCCAGCCTACCATCTATACTTAAATAACTATTTAACTACCTCTTTGGCCCCTCCCGAAACGAATTATAATTCTTCAGCGTTTCTTTTACCGCTTCGCTCATCGGCATATAACTGACTTTTACCTTCCTCTGTAAACTGTATGACCATCTCATAAAAAATGACAGTCAAATGATCATAAAGCATGCCGCGGGTTTACAGCTCTAATAAA
>NZ_JBPYDC010000402.1:0-1125 GCF_051847575.1 Psychrobacter sp. 1U2 | reverse complement strand
AACAGTACCATGAGCATGGGCGAAAACCCCGTCGCCAATGAGACAAAGCCGACCAAATCTTGCACATAGCTAAATAGCAAACCAAAAAGTAACGCGACCACAATACGCAGACCTAAGCTATGCGTGCGCAATGAGCCAAAAACGAATGAACAAGCAACAATCACCAGCGATAAGATGGACAGCGGTGATAACAGCTTTTGCCAAAATGCAAGCTCATGTGGCAACGAGCGCTTGCCTTGTTGTTGCATAAATTGACGATGTTCATAAAGCTGCGTCAGAGACAAATCCTCTGCTTTGCGAGTCAGTAAATAGACGGACTCAGGTGCAAAGGGCAGACTTAGAGTATCTAATGAGGCCTTAGATTGGCTACTCTCAAAGCCTTGATTGATGGACAGCTTAGTCATATTATTTAGCTGCCACTCGTACCGATATTGCTCGCTTAGCTTGCCAGTAGTGCCCAAAGATTGACGACCAATGTACTGCCCACCCATCGCATGAGTGGCTGTTTGTAAGTCACCATTATTGTCCAGATGCCAACGTTTGACTTCACCAATGTTACCTTGTACATCCGCATAATCGATATATAAAATATCACTGCCATCAGGCTGTACGTTACCATCCGTATTGCTTTCAGTTGTACTTTGAAAGCGCGGCTGCATCGTCCAGTAGCCACGTACTGAAGTGACTAGTGAGCTGCTGTCTTCGTTGTTTATTTCACGAGCCAGTTGGTTAGAGTTGGGCAGTACAAACTGATTCAGCATTAGTGCCAATAGTACAAACAATAACGCTGGTTGCAATACCCAGCCGACGATGCGATAGATACTGACGCCAGCGGCACGCATAACGACAAGCTCACTTTTACTAGCCAGCAACCCTAAGCCCACTACTGCGCCAAGTAGTGCACCTGTTGGCATAAATTGCTCTAAAAAGTAAGGCGAGCGGTAAAAAATATATCTGAGCGCATCAGACATGGTATAACTATCAGACAAATCTTCAAGCTCAGACAAGTAGGTAAACAAGACTTGTAGTGCCCATAACCCAACTACCGCCGCGATAATCGCTAAAAGCGCATTGGTTTTGACATAACGTCCAAGCACCTTTAAATTGGAGGAACGGCTTTGAGGG
>NZ_JBPYDC010000401.1:0-1125 GCF_051847575.1 Psychrobacter sp. 1U2 | reverse complement strand
GGCGAACAGTAAAGATGTTCGTGCCCAGCGCTTACTTAGTAAGATGTACTATCAAGGTATCGGCGTGCCGCAAGAGGTGAGTAGCGGTCAATATTGGTTGGAGGAAGCGGCTAAAAATGGACATACAGAAGCAGCAGATCTGGTGGCTGAGTGGCAACAAGCTCAAACATTAATCACATCGCAAAAGCAAGAGCAGCATAGTATTAAGCGTTATCAAGTGTTGGTAGGAGTAGTGGTGCTTGGTGCAATATTGCTCATTGTATTTATATAACAATCAAGCACTCACTTATCGCGTTGTAAGGTTTTAGACTAGCTATTTAACGATACCATAAGACGGTAATTAGTAGACCATACGATTTTCTGCGCACATTTTCTGCGCACTTAGTCACTAAGTTGTATGGCTTTTTCATGATTTACGGTAAAATTTATCAACGGTTGACTGTCTAACTTGTCATTTTATCTATCACAAAACTGGGCTTCTCCATGCCATCACCTTCTGTACCACCGTCTACTGAATCTGAGCCATTAGCGGCTCAAAAAGATTTTGATAACGATACGCTGGATAACCATTCGCTAGATAACTGTGCGTTAAGTAGTACTGCGCCAATCAAACGCGCCACTCGCATGCCACCTTGGTATTATCAGCTTGCTATCACGCTACTAAAGCCATTGTATCGCATTCAAGTTTGGCGTCGTTCGCGCAGTCGTGACAACTATCAACAAGAAGTTGCGCAGCGCTTTGGCAAGCAGTATCCACCGCGTCCGGTATCAAGCGACACTTGTAATGACAAAACAATTTGGTGTCATGCCGTCTCGTTAGGAGAGACCAATACAGTCGCGCCCTTGCTCGATGCTCTATTGGCACAAGGCTATAATATATGGCTAACCAATACCACACAGACGGGTTATGCGCGCGGTGCCAGTCGTTTTGCTGAGGAGATTGCTCAAGGTCGGATGAGTCACAGTTATGTGCCAGTAGATACGCCCGCCGTTATCGAGACATTTTTGGCGCATGTACAGCCTGTCGCTGCGTTGTTTGTCGAAACTGAATTATGGGCAAATATTTTAGCCACTTTATCGCAAAAAGACATTCCTAGTATTCTGGTAAATGGACGACTATCAGCG
>NZ_JBPYDC010000400.1:0-1125 GCF_051847575.1 Psychrobacter sp. 1U2 | reverse complement strand
GGAAGTATTAAAGATATGCAATGACAAGCTTATTCAATACCCTAGCCTGCTTCTACCGTCTCTTTTACAAGTGCCAAATCTCTCACCATAAGCTGCAAGCTTTGTTTGCCATTCCATTCATTAATATCTAGCTGAAATAACAAATGCACTTTTTCGGCGCGATAGTCCCAAGCGCTGCTATCAAAGTTAAAATAAATCGCCTCAATCGGATATTGCACTTCAGGATAACGCAACGACAGTTTAAGGTGCTTGTCTTTTAAGATTTTGAAGCTTAACACTTCAAATACACCATCAAATATCGGCGGTACAAACCCGTGACCCCAAATACTGGCATGTGCTAAATGCTCTGCGAACCATAAACTAAAATCGCCTGCCTGTAATGGCCCATCGGTGAATTTTTGCTCGGCGAATACTGTATTGTCCACCTCTGCCATGACTTCATTGAACGCCGTCACAAAACCATCAAAGTTGCTACGTTTGATAGTCAAACCTGCCGCCATCGCATGACCACCAAAATGACTGATTAAATTAGGATAGCGCTCCGCTACTTGCTCAATGGCATCACGAATATGTACGCCAGCAATTGAACGCGCTGAGCCTTTGATCGCATCATCATCTCCAGTACGCTCTGTATCCGCTGGTGCGAAAACGATACTGGGCAAATAATGACTTTCTTTTAAACGTCCAGCAACGATACCGATGACGCCTTGATGCCAATCGTCTTGATATAAAATAATACTACGCTTGCTAGAGCGGCTAGATTTGTTGTTAATAGGGCTACCAGAGTGAATAACTTGATTGTTATCTTTATCGTTGTCTGTATCAGCCGTCAATGCCTGCACAATGCCATCAGCTTGCGCGCGCATCTCGCCTTCTACCTGACGTCGCGTACGATTTAGCTGTTCAAGTTCTTGCGCTAGGCGCTGGGCAGTGCCCCAATCCTCAGTCAATAAACATTCAATACCGATACGCATATTGTCCATACGCCCAGCGGCATTAATACGCGGACCCAAAACAAAACCGAAATCTTGTGCATGTAATTGTTTAGGGTCACGACCCGCTTGCTCAAGCAGGGCTAAGATACCTATACAGCAGCGCCCTTGACGAATGGCATTTAGCCCATGA
>NZ_JBPYDC010000399.1:0-1127 GCF_051847575.1 Psychrobacter sp. 1U2 | reverse complement strand
TTCGTCACTGTCTGCATGCTGGGCATGACGAGTAGAGTTTAACAATAGGGCATTTGGATAGCGCGTTTGTAGCGCTTGATGGACACCAGCAGATAGACCAACGGCAGTTTCTGCCATCCCAACGACTAAAATCGGCTCAGGTAAGTTACTAGGGACTGAGTTTGCCAAATCAGTGAATGCTTGGCGCATAGTCGTAGGTGCAACTGGAATATGCCGCCCCAACACTTTTGATACAAACAAAAATGCACGTTTTGGATTGATACGCTGCGCAAATCCAAGTAAATCTTCTAATTGGTAACGGTTGTTTTTTTCTAAGTCATCATGACTTGTCCCGCAGTTGGTCTGATAAGTCAGACTGAGTGTGCCGCGGGGCAGGGAGATGGTTATATGCTGCTGCTGAGATGACATTGGTGTTCCTTTAAATTTTCAATTTTGTAGAGCGCCGATCGGGGCACATGATAACTGAAATGTCATTATAACGCGCAAGTTTTATGATTTTTGCAATAACAGTAGAAGTAAAATAAATATAAGTGTATTAGTAAAATAAATGCCTATTACATTTATTCGGATTAGCGAATTTAAATAAAAACAGGTATCAATTTTTACTTAATTTTGGCTTCTTTATTAGTCGAATGTCATTTATCGGAAGAAACATCCCTTTATCGGATGATATTGTGCTAAAGCTTGCTAGTGTTTATTCCTTCAGTAATAATATTGAAAAACCCTTCCATAGAAAAGATGCTAGATTATTTTAGTAATATTAAGAAAAGATAAAAGAGTATTTTTCAAATTAATAAAAACATAACTACTATCTTTATTAATTTGAAAATAAATATCAGCAGAGAGAATATATAATAATTTAATCTGTAAGCTAATATTTATAGCTGATACTCACTTTGTTAAATCAGTAATTCTATATCTTTAAAACTAGTTTGATGCCTACGTTTATGTAGATAGAATTCATAAGGTTAGACTAAATAAACTATGGAATGACTATATATTATAACTTATAAAACCGAAGGTTTTGGCTAGATATAATTATAATTTTTATAAAAAAATACTGCGATTTTTATAAAAATTATAAACCAAATATATACCGCTACTATAAACCGTATATGCCATTTATT
>NZ_JBPYDC010000398.1:0-1127 GCF_051847575.1 Psychrobacter sp. 1U2 | reverse complement strand
ATGTTTAATTTTATTATTTGGTACTTTCTTATATTCACATATAACTGTCCGTATTATTTTTTTAAATAACAATGGATAGCCAATTTCTTAGCTATCCATTATTAAATGTTGTATAAAATATAGTGTTATACCGAGATTTTTTATCTGCAATTCTTTGTAGGTTTGGCCGTTTTTTTGATATTAAAACGCTCATTCATCATTTGATAAAAACGCGCTAAATTTTCTCCTTGCTCATTGGGATTAACCTTAAGAATCTTGCCAAAATCTAATCCTAAATATAGCACAATATCAGCAAAGCTTAATTGCTCCCCAACTAAGTACTCATGACTATCTAACGCTTTTTCAAAATAAGACAGTGCTTTGATCGCACGGTTTATAGACGGTGTTACAAACTCTGGCACTTGCTCAACGCGCTGGGCTTTAGATGGATGACTGTGTTGAAATGCCAGCATAAGGTTGTATAAAACTTCAAACTCAGCAATACGGCGCATAGAGCAGACTTGGGCACGTTGTACCACGTCATTGCCCATCACTGAGCGCTCACCATAAACGCGATCAAGGTATTCGCAAACCGCTTGAGAGTCATTAAGCACAGTACCATCATCTAGGGTTAATAATGGTACCGTTTGCATAGGATTCATTTGGGTAAAAGCGTCTGACATCTGCTCATTGGCTGCAAAGTCGATATCTACGACATTTATGTCATCCATATTATCAACGTCGATACCTTTTGAGGCTAGTAAAATAAGTGCTTTACGTGGATTAGGGGCAGTACGAGTTACATACAATGTCTTCATGGCAAACTCCGTGGAAGGGTGATCAATACTAGTTATAGCCTACTATAGTTATCATAGCAAAGCCTTATTAATACTTGTCAGCATATTAGTAAAAAACCCCATAACTTTGCGTTATGAGGTTTTTTGGCTTTAATCTATGATTCAACCGGACTATAGCACTTAGCTTATTTATTTGGTGCAGGTGTGGTACGTAGATATGGCTTAATTTCTGTATGTCCTTTAGGGTAGTTAGCAGCGATATCTTCGTTTTTGACACTTGGCGGAATAATAACGTCGTCACCATCTTGCCAGTCTACAGGTGTCGCGACATTGTATTCATCAGATAATTGT
>NZ_JBPYDC010000397.1:0-1127 GCF_051847575.1 Psychrobacter sp. 1U2 | reverse complement strand
AATTGGAACAATCGTATTATTTAATAAATTGTATTTCAAATCCCGTTGTTATTTTAGAAATTAAAACACAAAAAAAGCCAACCATTGAAAACAATGATTGGCTTTTCTGTATTACTACTATGTTTGGTCGGAACGGCAGGATTTGAACCTGCGACCACCACACCCCCAGTGTGGTGCGCTACCAGACTGCGCTACGCCCCGAATGACTGACTATTTTACGCAAAATTAGGCATATTGCAAGAGCTATTTGTTTTGCTTAAAATTTACAACACATTTCTACGTACTATAGTTAGTATGACAGATTTGCCATTCGTCTTAATCCAGCAGCTCTTTTAAAATTTGATTGACTTGCTGCGGGTTGGCACTACCGCGACTGGCTTTCATGACTTGGCCGACCAGACCATTAAAGGCTTTTTGCTTACCGCCTTTATACTCATCTACCATCGTTTGATTGTTTGCAATGACGTCTTCAACCATGGCCTTAATGGCGCCCGTATCGGTTTCTTGCTTAAGTCCTTTTTCTTTGATGATTTTATCTGCTGCGTCATCATCGTTGCCGCCCGCGCGTTCATATAAGGCACTAAAGACTTTCTTAGCCAATTTGCCAGATAGAGTGTCGTCTTTGATACGCTCCAGCATACCAGCCAATTGCTTAGCGCTGATAGGGGAGTCAACGATGTCTTTATCATCTTTATTCAATGCACCCAGCAGCTCGCCCATGACCCAGTTGCCGGCCATCTTCGCATCTTGCTGCCCGATCTCTGCGACTACATCTTCAAAATAATCGGCAAGCTGGCGGCTACCGGTCAATATACGAGCATCGTACTCTGACAGACCGAGCGCTTCTTCAAAACGCGCACGTCGAGCAACAGGTAGCTCAGGCATTGCCGCTTTAATCTCATCAATCGTATGCTGCTCAATACGTACTGGCAGCAAGTCAGGGTCAGGGAAGTAGCGATAGTCGTTGGCGTCCTCTTTGGTACGCATGGTACGCGTTTCATCGCGCTCTGGATCATAGAGCATCGTTGCTTGCACGACTTGACCGCCATCCTCGATGATATCGATTTGACGCTCGATTTCGCGATTGATGGCACGTTCGATAAAGCGGAACGAGTTTAGGTTTTTCA
>NZ_JBPYDC010000396.1:0-1128 GCF_051847575.1 Psychrobacter sp. 1U2 | reverse complement strand
AAGCACTACACCTGCCTGACTTTGCGCTAAGCTGGTAATGTAATTTGGATCTGCCAAAAAACTCAGCTGCGTACTATTTGCATCAGTCAGACTACCGACACCGTTTACTGATAGGGTTAACTGATCAGTAGTAAGCTCAGCTTTATTCAATACTGGCTGACGCTGCTCGATTTGAGAAATAATTTGCTTAATCGTTATCATAATTGGCGTTAATATGATTAATAAGAATAAAATGGATGCCAGACTGATACTTCAGTTTAGCAACCAATTCAATAATAGTTATAAATAATACCAAGCGTTTAAAACCATCTGCATGATAAAATGACTTTACGTCTATACGCTTAACTAGAATGTGCTACCAATCTGGAACTGCACCTTCTCAGTCTCATCGTTTTCTTTATCGCCAATAGGTACAGCGTAACTTAATGAGATAGGACCGATAGGTGTATACCAAGTGACCCCTGCACCCGCACTAAAGCGCAGGTCGTTGTCTTGGGTCAGCAATGGCACATCAGTATCATTACCATTAGCTGGGTTAATAAAGGTGCGATCTTCTTTATCTGTGGTATCAAAGACCTGACCGCCTTCAGCGAACAGTACTGGACGCACTTGATCCGCCCAGTCACCTTTAAATGGCATTGGCAAAATCAGTTCAGTACCAAAGGTTGCTAACGCATTACCGCCAACCTCTTCTTTTTGAATACTCTCACGGTTGTTTACTGCGTTGTAATAAGACTCAGAACGGGGACCGAGCGTCGACGCTTCATAACCACGTACCGAACCATAACCACCGGCGTAGAAGTTTTCATAGAATGGCAGATCATTACCATAGCCAAGCTTAGTATAGCCACGTGCGATCACATCTTTGTACACAGGATAATACACATTACCAGTGTAGAGCAGTTTTTGATAATTCGTATCGCCAAACCCAAAAGTGGCATTAACATTGTGGCTCATGCCTTTAGTCGGAAATACGGGGCGATCTAACGTACTATAATCCCACCCTAAAAGTAGGTTGTAGGTGTTATAGTCATTTTTAAAACTGGTTCGACCATCAAACTCCCCACTGAATTCTTCAGTAGTACCACCGTCATCAATAATTTGCTGAACGTTTGATACGCCAAGCCA
>NZ_JBPYDC010000395.1:0-1131 GCF_051847575.1 Psychrobacter sp. 1U2 | reverse complement strand
ATATTTAACGGCTCATACTTACCCAATGATAGAAAATATGATGGCGAGGATCGCAGCAGCTTTTTTTATGATCACTACTGGTCATCAAGTAGCATCCCGCGTTTAAGTGGTGATGCCAAGTACAGCTATGTGTCTGATGAAGATTACTTAAACGACTTTGATACCCTTGGTTTGTCTGATAGTACAGTAAACTTACCGAGACGCGCTCGGCTCAACTATTACAACGACTACGTTAATGGCGAACTAAAGCTTGAAACCTTTCAAACACTTGACGCTTTTGATAACGATGGTGACGCGTTAGAAGACAAAGACAAACCTTACTCACGCTTGCCGCAGTTATCGCTCAATTATCGTCTGCCTTGGTTAGACGCCTTTGACATTACAGGCGTTCACGATTCAGCTTACTTCAAAAAATCTATTGATGATGGCTCTGAAGACGAAAAAAGCGGTATACGTGTCTATAACAAATTAAGTACTACTTATCCAATTGAAGCGGCATGGGGTTATGTAAAACCAAAGCTTAGTTTGCAACACTTATACACCTCTTATGATCAAGACAGCTTAGAAGACAACCAACTGAATAAAGAAGATGGTAGTCAATCGGTCTTTGTACCACAGGCCAGTATTGATGCTGGATTGCACCTTTATCGTGCAGGCTCACCTTTTGGTGCTTTTGACGACACCATGGGTGGATATCAGCTACTTAGCCCGCGTCTAAAATACACTTATTCGCCTTTTGAAGATCAAAATGATATACCCAACTTTAATACTCGTATTGCGTCTATCAATTATGAACAGCTGTTTTCGGACAGTTGGTTTTTAGGACATGACCGCTTGCAGGACTTGCATGCCATTACTCCTGGTATCAATTATCGTTACATCGATGCAACGGGCGTGACACGTTTTGATGGTAGCATTGCAGAGCAGTTCTACTATGGTGATGGTCGCGTCAATCTCGATGATCAAACGCCCGTATTTAACACGTCGTCCTCTGGGATGGTATGGAATGCTAGCGCTCAACCTTATAATAATGTGTGGGTTGATGTTAGTGGCGCTTTAAATAATAGCTATGATATTAACTACCTTACGACAGAATTGCGTTATCAGCCATCAAACAATAGCCTATTCAAC
>NZ_JBPYDC010000394.1:0-1131 GCF_051847575.1 Psychrobacter sp. 1U2 | reverse complement strand
ATTATTTAGGAAACGCTAGTGAATAAGATTTTTTCGTTAAATAAGATGCAGGGCAGAATAGATGATTGCCCGCAAAGACTGCCTTTAGTTATCATTGGACTGGCTTGGCTAGGCGGTACATTGGCAACCGCAGCGCTGGCCCTAATTGGTAATTGGCAAAATGTTGCTATGATTTTGGGCTCATTTGGCGCCAGTTGCTTGCTTATTTTTGCTTATCCAGAAAGCCCATTTGCTCAGCCAAGAAATATTGTTGGCGGTCATTTTATTACCACTTTTACTGGTTTAGCATTTATGACGATATTTGGTATTGAGTGGTGGAGCTTGGCACTCGCTGTCGGTACTGCCATTGCGCTTATGCTATTGTTTCGGGTACCGCACCCGCCCGCAGGCTCAAACCCACTAATTGTCATGCTTGGAGGTGTTAAATGGCATTTTTTGGTCACTCCAACACTGGTAGGTGCGCTCGCCTTGGTTGTCGTTGCCCTGATTTATAACAACATCGGTAGAGGCAGACACTATCCAAGATATTGGTAATGTCGCTAAGACATACTAAGCCACATCCTTCTTTGTAGTTTAGATTAGCCCAATCTGGTCATCACTACCCCACTTTTACGTGACTGGCTATTCTTAATCAAGCCCGTCATATCTTATAAGGGTAAATAACTGGCGTAACATCGGAGTCATATTTGCTCTATTGCAGATAAATGACGTGTTCATGTTACCATTATTCAGCATTGCCTTGTTTTGTGCTATCTTAAAACAACGTTTACATTTACGACAACATTTAAACTCAAAATAATGTTTAGACCTAGAGTTATACCTGTTGGCTATACTTATAAAAGCTAAAAACATGACGTCAGTAAAAACATTCTAAAAATTAAACATCTTTTACCACTCTTTTTATCTCATCAAAATAAGGCAGTTGATATGCGCTATTGTCTAGCATGTGGTCATGAAGCGGAACGCAAGATACCAGCGACTGATAATGTACCGCGTCTGGTATGCCCAAACTGTGGTTACATTCACTACGAAAACCCAAAGGTAATTTGTGGCTCTTTAGTAGTACACAAAGACAGAGTGCTGCTATGTCGCCGTGCTATCGAGCCTCAATATGGTTTATGGACCATACCA
>NZ_JBPYDC010000393.1:0-1131 GCF_051847575.1 Psychrobacter sp. 1U2 | reverse complement strand
TGGTTTGAGCGGCGATGGATTGGACACCATTTGCATTTACGCTACTCGTAGGTTGAGTTATCGTTGCTTTGTTGTCGTCGGTTGTCGAGTTAGAAGCTAAATTAGACATAATCATCCTAATAAGTGACAAAAAGTGATTGGGAAGCTAGCAAACCACTGTAACTATAGTAGCGATCTGCTAAGCCACTTCATCGTAATAAAAATTCATAAAACTATTGATAAAGTTTTGTAAGAGCGTGTCTTTAATATGCTGAGCTTATGATACTGACTAGTTCTCTAAAAACCGTACTTTTCCTGTCTCTAAGTCATACTCTGCACCAACGATAAGCAGCTGACCACTATTGGTTAGATCTTCTAGCGCACGCGAACCATGTTTTAGTTGACTGACTGACATACGCACATTAGCACTGATAGAACGCTCAAGTAATTCGTCCGCATCTACGTCTTGACCATTGGCCGTCGCAAGCTCATGCAAGTTATAAACGCTTGGGCGAATACGATCGACGATAGATTGTAAGTTGGGCGTATAGTTCTGCTCAGGGTTGATAAGCGCTTCAACACAAGCCGTCACCGCACCGCAGTGTGAATGTCCGAGCACCACCACCAGCTTGGTACCGAACTTTTCGGCTGCAAACTCGATTGAACCGATTTGTGATGGTGCCACCACATTACCTGCTACCCGAATGACAAATAAATCACCCAAACCTTGATCAAAGACAATCTCAACGGGCACGCGTGCATCTGAGCAGCCCAAAATTATCGCTAGTGGATCTTGATCATTGACAAGCTCAGGGCGTCTTTGCATACAGGGGTCGGTATTAGTCAGGCTATCGACGTAACGTGCGTTGCCTTCTTTTAAAAGCTCGAGTGCTTCTTGACCTGTTTTTGGGCGTGTATCATTCGGCATAAAGTGTCCTTAATTATTGATAATTATTAGAGCATTAAATGGCTTTAGATTTATTTTCTAGCGATTACTTAGCTCGTGGTCTATTAGTAATTCTTAAGCCTTTTGGCTCATTATATTGGTCAGCCATGAAGTAATTGTATAGGAATAGAGGCTAAAAAATGATAAAAAAATTGTGTTAAAGTCATTTTTTCAATTAAAAACTAGAAGTAGTCTCTAGAGAGTAT
>NZ_JBPYDC010000392.1:0-1133 GCF_051847575.1 Psychrobacter sp. 1U2 | reverse complement strand
TATGACTGAGGGCAAACCATCGTCATTACGACCAGTACTCGCCATCTCATCACTCATCAGACCAATGATGGGGAGATCAAGGTTTTGCTCTTGCACGATACCAACGACATCGGTGAAGCTTAAGTCATAGGCGCGCCCAAATACCAAGACGTCCCACTGTTGACGTAGTGACTTTAATAGCTCCTCTCTATCATCCAAAAACCCAAGATTAACTTCATCGTAGTAAGCAGATAATAAGCTGACTAAACGCTCGGCATAAAGCTGATCTTCGTCTATAACTAGGAGATTTAGGACAGATTTGGTACGCATAATAGGCCTTTTTATTCTTATAACCGTCGTGACAGTATACTAGATTATGATTGGACTTGAGCAATGCTTAATTTTGTATAAAAGTATTGATTGTAGCAATCTTATCCAGCTAAATCTGTATCACTTTATACTGACTAAACTCTTCACTATTTAGTAAACATTGCTGTAAACAGAGTGTTTTTTGTTTGTCATTGATACGCAGCATGACTTTGTCATTGGTTTGGAAATGATGAGAAGGCACTATAATGCTAAACTCTGTCTGTAAGCTCTCATCGCCAGCCACCATGAAAGCTGGCATAAAGCTTTGGCCACGATGGTCTCTAATATCCAAACGTAAAGCGCAAGCTGTCAGTACATGCCCAAGTACCTGCCATTCAACCTCAATAGGTTTATTATCAAGATTGAGCCAGCGTACCATACCCATTGACCATTTACACTTGCTGTCATTATGTGAATATTGCAACAATAACAGACTCATAAAACTAAGTGGTGGCGGTGCTATATTAAGTGTGTCGCTACTGTCCGTCTCGGCGTCTAATATGTCTGCTTTGGGCAAGCTTGATCGTTGTCCTTTCGCCTCATCATCTGTCTTTGACAGTGGCACCACTAAATCTTCTGGAGACAATAAATGTAAGACTCTCATCTGTGATGCTATGTCTGTGCTATCAATTACCTCTACTTCAAGGACACCCTGTGTATCGCCCTTCTTGGGCTGTGTATCATAGCGTGGCAGCTGCTCAACTGCCAACTCTCTGGCAGCTATCAAGTCTACTAAGCTCTTTGCACCAGCCACTTTATAATGAATGTTATTAAAACCACCAATG
>NZ_JBPYDC010000391.1:0-1133 GCF_051847575.1 Psychrobacter sp. 1U2 | reverse complement strand
CATGTTTAATAACTATTGAGTATTTTTTTATTTATGATAAACAATGCCCCCATCCGGCTTGCGCATACGTTCACCAGATTTCAGTTATCTGCTCGAAAGCGTGCGCGCCAGTTTGTGCGGGTATTTGTTTCAATAGCTAAATTACGGCGAAGTGATATAAAAAGAGATGGGTCACAAAGATATTGGTCGAACAAACTTGAAAATAATGTCCCTAATAAAAATCATTATCTAACCTTGAATATTGTAGGTCTAATCCTACTACAAGGCATATTTTTACTACCAGCACAGGCAGCAAATGCTATTCAATCTAATCAAAGGGTACTAATGATTGAGATGACACCAGCGCTGTGTAATTTGCAACCTTCACGCGCACGCATGCGTCAATGTTTAGAAGGTTATTCCTTGACGGTATCTGGGCTGGATATGGGATATGGAGAGCGCTGTGGTCGCGGTAGTGATCCACGTTTAACGCCGTTGCAGCTAAAAGTTGTTAATCGTATTATGCCTGATACGACCGTACGTAGCCAAGCATGGCAGCATCATGGTGCTTGTAGTCCGCTGAGCGCCAGCAGCTATTTTCGCCAAATTACCAACTATGCCGGCGTTTTAAAACTACCTAGCGAATTGAATACAGGTAATAGTTATACGGTTTCAAAGTCTCGTTTTATTAGTCAAATGACTCGCCTCAATAGTGGAATGTCTTCTGCTAGTGTTGATTTGATCTGTCAAGCTGGTAATCGTCGTCAGTCTGTACTGACTGACATACATGTTTGCTACGACGGTGGCCAGTTTGGTAAATGCAACGAAGTAATAAATAGTTGCGGCAGTAACTTTATTATTTCGGGTGGTAAGTAGCCATAACTATTGATGAGACAAATCAATTAAAGCAGTTCTCTTACTGTACAGCCCTTTCTTATGTGCATGATGGTTTTTGCTGACAAACTTTTGTACGTATAAAATGTAACAATATAGACATCAGTAAGCACATCGTTGTCCCTAGACGGTTTACTAAATGAAGTGCTACACTAGCTTTCGGTTTGTGACCGCTACCATTGAGCAAGTCTATATCTCATTGCGCAAGTCCATATCTATTATGCTTGTCTGTATAATGATGACGACATTATCTAATAATT
>NZ_JBPYDC010000390.1:0-1133 GCF_051847575.1 Psychrobacter sp. 1U2 | reverse complement strand
TGGCGTATTAGCGGAATGCCAGGCCTACTTAGATGATGTTCACTGTGAGTACTGTGGACGGCCGTATCAACTTGATGTGCCAGCGGATATACCTTATATCAGAAAGCAATCATCTTGGTTTTGCGAATCATGTATCAGTTTTTCTGGCGGGCAGCTTACAATAGGTAGGTGATAATTTAGAACGTATTTAATAACCAGATTGCTAATGCTCTCTGGTTTTTTCCATAAAACCTCTATTTTTAAATCTACTTATTTAGCAAGGATTATCTAAGGCGCTATTTTTCTGTCCGTTTTTCCAATTCACTAATGTTAAATCCTGATGCTTTTGCTACAGCATTATTGTTTTCATTAGTCTCAGTATCTGTGATTATTTCTCCGATTTTAAATGAGGCGCGGCTAATACTATTATCATTAATGCCTAGGATACTTACTAGCGCTTTTTCATAGTAGTATATAATCTCAACTGCCTTTTTCATCTTGCTTACATTGCCATTCTCATCATCATTAATGTTTGAGCTAATCGGCACTCCAATGATTACTGCTACTAAAACTAAAGATATAAGCAATTTAAGACCGAAAGGTGGTTTCTCTTGACCGAACTTAACAAAGATAATCATAACGATAAGTTGAGATATAACAATGACTATATTTAACAGCAAGAAGGTCAATGATGCCCCTAGTGCAACTATAGGCATAACAATGCCTTTATACGCCTGTTTTCCACTGTGCTCTATTTGTTCTTGTGTGACCTCAGCTTTTTCGCCTTGATACTTTTTAGGGTATTTAATAAAATTTCCTAATGGTTCATCATCCCCTTCACTGATATAGGTAGGTATAGCAGTATTTGGCAACAATTCTTTCAATGGTTCAGCCATCTTTAGTCGCAAGGATTCTTCAAACCCATCGCTATAAGGAATTAAGCTTAGTTCCTCTGGTTTTGCTTTTTTTCTAAAATATTTTTGAATATCAGGGTCTCTAACAAACTGGTCATAGTTAAGGTAGGGGCTTAAGGTTGATTCGAATCCTAGAGTCTTACTGACACCTTTTAACCATTCTTTGTAAACTTTCTCTTTTGCTACTGAGCTCCATATAGACTTTTCCGCCTTAGCATTTGCCTCGTAATATACCCTAGT
>NZ_JBPYDC010000389.1:0-1134 GCF_051847575.1 Psychrobacter sp. 1U2 | reverse complement strand
AAACTCAGGACGGAAATGCTCACCAACTGAATCCATTACTGCCGCTTTGATGTCTTGGTAGTCTTCACCAACCATCTCTTGGATTTTATGTGAACCCAAATTACTGGTCATGATGATAACCGTGTTCTTAAAGTCTACCACCCGACCTTGCGAATCAGTCAAGCGCCCGTCATCCAATACCTGTAATAAGATATTAAACACATCTGGATGCGCTTTTTCTACTTCATCAAATAGCACAACACTATAAGGCTTGCGGCGTACAGCTTCGGTTAATGTACCGCCCTCTTCGTAGCCGACATAACCAGGAGGAGCACCTACCAAGCGACTGACACTGTGCTTTTCCATGAACTCACTCATATCGATGCGCACCATCGCCTCTTCACTATCAAATAAGAAGTTTGCTAGAGATTTCGTCAGCTCAGTCTTACCTACCCCTGTTGGCCCTAGGAACAAGAACGAGCCAGAAGGACGATTCGGATCAGACAAACCTGCCCGACTACGACGCACTGCATTAGCAACCGACTCAACTGCTTCGTCCTGACCAATAACGCGTTCGTGGAGTTTGTCCTCCATTGCTAGCATCTTATCGCGCTCACCTTGCATCATTTTACTGACCGGGATACCTGTCGCCGCGGCCACCACTTCAGCAATCTCATTATCAGTGACTTTATTACGTAGTAATTTTACGCCAGCAGGCTCACCTGTTTGCTCCTTTTGCTCAGCCAAGTCAGACTCATTGATACGGCGCTCAAGCTGCGGTATGGTTTCATACTGCAGTTTACTCATGGTCTCGTAATCGCCTTCTCGGCTTGCCTTATCATAAGCGATGCGCGTTTTGTCAAGCTCATCTTTGAGCTGTTGACTGCCTTTGACCAGCGCTTTTTCTGCTTGCCAGACTTCGTTAAGATCAGCGTATTCTTTTTCAAGCTCATCAATTTGCGTATCAAGCACTTTACGCTCAGCTCGTGCGCCAGCATCTTCTTCATTTTTGAGCACTTCGCGCTGCATTTTTAGCTGAATAAGACGACTATCAAGCTTACCTAGCGCTTCAGGTTTACTGTCCATCTCCATACGCAAACGACTGGCTGCTTCGTCTATTAAATCGATGGCCTTATCCGGCAGCTTACGATCAGT
>NZ_JBPYDC010000388.1:0-1135 GCF_051847575.1 Psychrobacter sp. 1U2 | reverse complement strand
TCTCGCTCGCTCAATGAGGTTGACTGCACCACGCTAACGATCTCTTGCTGGCGCCCAGCTTCATCGGCAAGGCTAGCAAAGTATAAAACATTGATATCCATAGCGGTATCAACGTTGGTTGCTGTTTTAGTTTCTGGCTCAACGATTTTTGGTTCGATAGTGTTCATCACACTCTCCATTTTTTATCATCTACTAGGCTTTGTGTCTTTGCACTTGCCAACTCTGCAGATAATATTTCTTATCTTAAACGTGGCTATAATCTGACTTACCACCCGTCTTTTTTAGCAAATGTACATTATCAATGACAATATCATGCGATAGCGCTTTGGTCATATCATAGATGGTCAAACAAGCAATACTTACCGCCGTCAAGGCTTCCATCTCGACACCTGTTTTATGCGTGACTTTAACAGTACCGCTGACGGTTATGCTATTGCAGGTATCATCGTACTCAAAAGTTAGGCCAATCTTATCTAATGGCAGCGGATGACACAGCGGAATCAGATCATGGGTGCGCTTAGCCGCCATTATGCCTGCAATATGCGCGGTCTGAGTGATGCTGCCTTTTTTGGTCATGCCATCAGCGGCTTTGATCTGCTCATAAATCTCGCTCGGAAATCGCACTTGTCCCGCCGCATTAGCCTCTCGTGTTGTGGCAGTTTTACCACTGACATCGACCATAGTAATATCGCCGTCGCTGTCTAAATGCGATAAAGTGGATTGGGTGGCAGTAGCTTGGTTATTTACTTGACTGTTGCTGTTCATTTATCCATTCTCTTGCGTTTTTATAAATTACATAATGATGTGCAGGCACGCTCAAAATCTATTGGCGTATTAAAGTTGGTCAAATGCTGCCAGTTACTTGTTAACGGCACAGCGTGCGTCATAGGCTGAATAAAGGCCATCACTCGCCGCTCGCCACTATTAATATAAACCTTTAAATCAGGCTCAATACTCAACTGATAAAGCCCTAACAACGGATACAAATGGCTATTATCGGTTAAGCAAATCACCTTTTTATCAGCTTCTTGATTTTTGTTTATTTGAGTCGTTACAGGCTGCAACTTTTGCCATAACATCGTAGCAGGTATCAGACTATCACAGCTAATCACCATTAACCAAGATGACTGGTTTT
>NZ_JBPYDC010000387.1:0-1135 GCF_051847575.1 Psychrobacter sp. 1U2 | reverse complement strand
AGATTTACAGACACAATCAAGGTAAATAAGTAGTCCGTAACTCAATATATACGTCTAAATTTTGCTATAGGTATTAAGCAATACTAGCACTATCTATCTGCTAAATACCTGTTATCCTTTCAACAACTTTTATACTCATCGAGACTGCTTTTATGGCATCTGCAACCAGCCTGACCATACTTGAGATTAGCGCTATTTTCTTATCAGTAACGGCGATATTGGCTTACATCAATCATCGCTTTATTGGCTTGCCAACTACAATCGGGGTCATGGTTATCTCTATTGTCTTATCCATGATAGCGATTTTTTTAGGATTTTTGGGCTTCGATCAGCTTATTGACTATGAGGTGAGTTTATTAGATCAACTAGATTTCACTGAAGTCTTACTTGATGGCATGCTATCTATGCTCCTGTTTGCCGGGGCTTTGCACGTCAATATTGGTGATTTGAAGCGTTATAAACTTCCTATAGGTATTCTTGCATGTATTGGTACGCTAGTATCAGCCGTGCTGATCGCTACTGCCCTTTACTTTATGCTACCACTCCTCGGTTTTGGGCTGCCTTTCATTTGGTGCCTATTGTTTGGTGCTCTGATATCGCCTACAGATCCTATTGCGGTTATGGGAATATTAGCATCAGCGGGAGCACCAAAGAGTATCGAGACAGTCATCGCTGGCGAGTCACTATTCAACGACGGTATCGGCGTTGTCATATTTGTCCTATTGCTCGGTATCCTATCTAGTGGTGATATTCCCACGGTTAATTATGTGGCACATACTCTAGCCGTTGAGGCTGGCGGCGGTATTATTTTTGGCTTGGTACTTGGCGCTATTTTGTACTATTTACTCAAAAGCATTGATAGTTATCAAGAGGAAGTACTGTTGACGCTGGCAGGGGTAATAGGCGGTTATGCATTGGCCAGTCATTGGCATTTATCTGGACCACTTGCTATGGTGATGATGGGGTTAATGGTCGGCAACCGTGGTCGTGAGCTTGCGATGAGCGATAAGACTCGCCATTATATCGATCTGTTTTGGGAGCTGATAGATGAGATTTTGAATGCCATTTTATTTGTACTGATCGGTCTTGAGGTGGTCATTATTGCCTACTCGGGCAATCTATTTATTGCTGGAGG
>NZ_JBPYDC010000386.1:0-1137 GCF_051847575.1 Psychrobacter sp. 1U2 | reverse complement strand
GATGCGTTAGCAGAAGCTGATATTACTGCCGATGTCTCAGGACGAGTCAAGCATATTTATTCTATCTATCGCAAAATGAAGCTAAAACGCTTATCGTTTGATCAACTCTATGACATTCGAGCACTACGAGTATTGGTGGAAAACCCAGCGGATTGTTATCATGTGTTAGGTTTGGTACATGGCTTATGGCGGTACATTCCTGAACAGTTTGATGATTACATTACCAACCCAAAGCCTAATGGCTATCGCTCGTTGCATACTGCGGTTATCGCTGAGAACAAGTCACTTGAAGTACAGATACGCACCCAAGGCATGCATTTTGAGGCCGAGCTTGGTATGTGTGCTCACGTAAATTATAAGGAAGGTCTCAGAAAGAAAAAAGACAGCTACCTCACTCAAAAGATCAGCTCATTACGTCATCTGCTTTCTATTAATAACGAAACTCGGAGTCAAAATCGTTTAGGGCTCATAGCAGAGGGTGAGTTTAATGACCGTGAGTTAGGTGAACTAGAAGATGACGAGCCAATCGTTGATTTTGATGAGCTTGAGAGGATTTACATTTTTAGTCGAGATGGTGACATCACTGAACTACCAAAAGGGGCTACCGTACTTGACTTTGCTTATTATGTACACACGCAAGTAGGCAACCGCGCTCAAGCAGCGCGAGTCAATCAGCGTTACGTGCCATTGACTTACCAGCTAAAAACAGGCGAACAGGTTGAGATTATTACTAAAGCGTCACGTGAGCCTAATCGTGATTGGTTAGTTGCGTCACTTGGTTATATTCATACCAATCGTGCCCGCTCTAAATTGCGTCAATGGTTTAACAAACAAGACCGTGATAAAAATATCGAAATCGGTAAGCAGATGCTAAGTAAAGAGCTTGAGCGACTTTCAGTACATCCCAATAGCATCGACTTGAATGACTATACGCAGCATTTTCATGTTAATAATACGGACGATATTATCGTTGGGCTTGTTACAGGCGACATTGGACTCCATCAATTAACTGGTCACATCTCTCGTCAGCTGCATTTAGAGCCTGAAAAAGAAAAGGAAGATTACACCCCTAGTGTTGATCCAAAAACAACAGGCAAACTTGATGCCTACAAAATCTGTATTGATGGTTTGGATAAT
>NZ_JBPYDC010000385.1:0-1138 GCF_051847575.1 Psychrobacter sp. 1U2 | reverse complement strand
AGTCCCCGTTTGCCGCCGCGCTTATAGGCGAGCGCCATATTCTCTTCGATAGTCAAGGCTTCACAAGTGCCCGCCATCGGATCCTGAAACACACGCGCGACCCAATGAGCGCGCTGATGAGCGGTTTTTTTGGTGACATCAATGCCATTCAATAATATTGAACCACTATCAACACGTGTGGTACCACTGACTGCATTTAAAAAAGTTGATTTACCGGCGCCATTGGTACCGATGACAGTGACAAACTCACCATCAGCAATGTTTAGATTGATACCGCGTAGTGCAGGGTTTTCGATAGGCGTGCCTGGGTTAAAAGTTAACCGTAAATCTGTGGCTTGCATCATAATCGTGGTTCCTTGTCATCTCTTTAAGCTAAAAGCTTCTTCAAGCTTGTATGGCTATCTTAAGCATCATCAAGCGCGAACTCTACGAGATAAAAACTTAGTTTTAGCTTTTGGCAATACTAATGCCAATACGACGAGTAAAGCAGTAATTAAGTTCAAATCTTGTGGACCAAAGCCAATACTACGTAGCGTATCACTTGATAACGCAACCTGAATAAACAACTTATACAGTACTGCGCCAACGATTACAGCAAAAGTAATGAGCCAAATGCGTTTGGCAGGAATAATGGTCTCACCGATGATCACTGCTGCCAGACCAATGACAATGGTACCAATACCGATAGAGATATCTGCACCGCCTTGCGTCTGCACAAACAGCGCTCCGGCTAAAGCGATCAAACCATTAGAGACTGCCATACCGATAATAGTCATCCACGAGGTGTTGATACCTTGTGCTTGTGCCATGCGAAGGTTGGAGCCAGTCGCGCGCATGGACAAACCAGTTTCGGTGCTATAAAACCAATCTAACAGTAGCTTGGCAAGCAAGATAACGACGCCAATAATTAAGCAGCGCATCCAATAACCGTTGCCATCAGTCACAAGTGAGCTAAATACAGTGGTTTCACCAAGCAGTGGTAGATTGGGTGCGCCCATGATACGTAAGTTGACAGAATATAGGGCAACCATGACCAAAATACTGGCAAGCAGCTGTAAAATACCTAGCTTGACATGCAACCATGCTGTGACGATACCAGCGACTGACCCTGCCAGCATACCAAAAACGCAGGCAAGCC
>NZ_JBPYDC010000384.1:0-1138 GCF_051847575.1 Psychrobacter sp. 1U2 | reverse complement strand
ATGGTATATCATCAAGCGTCATCCATAGGTGAGCGCTTAAATAATCAGCAGCATGTTCAATCATCACTTGCTACTATGCAGGCTGACATAGATACAGCTTTACGAAAAAAACAAGCAACCAATAATAAGGCCAAAGACACGCTTAGATTAGATATTGTGAGCTCAGATCAGTTGCAGTCAAGATCAGATACTCTAGCGGTTGATAAAATACTGGATGCCGCGCAAATATCACGTGTGATAGAGATGGCATGGGAAGATAGAACGCCTTTTGGCGCTATAGAGCACACTTATGGACTTAGTGAAGCTAATGTTATCAAGTTGATGCGTCAACAGCTAAAACCCTCATCTTTTCGTTTATGGCGTCAACGTGTAACCGGTCGCGCCACTAAGCATGAAGCAAAACGATCTTTTGAAGTAGGCCGTGCCTATTGTAAAACCCAATACAAGCCACGATAGTAGTTTTAAGACAGCAATTTTAAAGTCATCAGTTTTAGAGGTATAGTTTTCAAAGCATAAGCTTTCAAGACATTATTTTTTAGAATAGAAAGTTTATCGGTTTATCTAGCATTAATAATGTTGAGGTAAGCCTTCTCGTTTTTATCAATTTACCAAACTTATCAATTCATCAAAACATTAACTAGGTAGCTCAATTATGATTAGCCCGTCTAAACAATATCTAATCGCCCCTTCAATACTATCTGCTGACTTTGCGCGTTTGGGCGAAGAAGTGGATACTGTCTTAAAAGCGGGAGCCGACGTCATACATTTTGATGTAATGGATAACCATTACGTACCGAACCTGACCTTTGGTAGTATGATTTGTAAGGCGTTGCGTGATTATGGTATTGATGCACCCATTGATGTACATCTGATGGTTAGCCCAGTCGATGGTATGATTGAGCAGTTCTTGGAGGCGGGCGCTAGCGTTATTACTTTTCATCCAGAAGCTAGTGGGCATGTTGATCGCTCCTTGCAACTAATCAAAGATGGCGGCGCGAAATGTGGTTTGGTACTAAACCCGGCTACGCCACTGCATTATTTAGATTATGTGATGGATAAAGTCGACCAAATTTTACTGATGAGCGTCAATCCTGGATTTGGTGGGCAGTCGTTTATTGAAAGCACACTAGATAAGGTG
>NZ_JBPYDC010000383.1:0-1139 GCF_051847575.1 Psychrobacter sp. 1U2 | reverse complement strand
AATGTCCCGTTTGATGAGTCCAAATCTTTAATATATAAATCTCCGTTTAAGACACTAAGTAACGCATGATTGCGTGATACTGCCTTACTACCAAGTACGACATCGTTGTCGTTACCGCGTCCGATGGACAAACTGTCATCAACCGTCAGTGTTAAATCACCCAACGCTTCAGTCATTGCGTTAAGCTGCCAAGTCGTTGTCTCTTCTTTAGTCTTTAGCAGGTTGTTGTCATCTAAGTTATTCGTCATCTTGCGACTCCTTATTATAAATTTTTGAAAATATGACCAAATACCATCTTTGGTCATACCGGAAGTTGTTGTTTGTCTTTATTTTACTGTGGCATGAAATAAGGCTTGATAATGGTGTTTAGCTTATCATACGGGATACTTAGCACTGGCATACCGTAGGCATAAGGACCGATAGAGTAATGCTGGTAACGAATATCGATGCCTTTATCCGTTAAAGTTATGTTGTCACTGAACACGAAAGGCCAGCTTTGCTCATAATCATGAGTGTCGCTGGCAACTGTACCGACCCACTTCTTATAAGCATCGTACGCCAATGCCTCAAAGTCTGACTTTTTGCCCTTTTGCAACATGTCTACCAGCTGCACCTGTTGCTTCGTTGTGGAATCAAATACGAGATATTCGCTATACGGCATTCCATGGGCACCGCCTGTAAATATATAGGAATGTATCTCAAATAACTCAAAGTTATCTACATGTCCTAGATATTTAGGCTCTATCGTTAAACGATAAGTAAAAACGCTATCTGCAGGCAAATCAGAAAATTGTGAGGCTGCAAAGTCATCAATAGCTGCTCTAACATCGGCGTGACTATTTTTATTGTTGATAGGTGCCGACTCAGACATTTTACTGTTTACAACTAGATCGTTAATACGTCCATTAACAACCCCGTTTAGCCAGTCATGATTGGTTTTAAGATATTTGATGTCAATTTTTGGACAGTTTTCACGTTTAATACAGCGTTCTTGTAAATGTTTTGGTAAATTATAATCAAGATAGTCTGTTGCACTGATCAAAGTAGTCTCATTGGTAGATAAACTAAAAGCACTCAATAAGATGGCAACGCCAAAAGTAGCAATCGGCTTTATACCTTTGATTGTATTTATATTTTTA
>NZ_JBPYDC010000382.1:0-1141 GCF_051847575.1 Psychrobacter sp. 1U2 | reverse complement strand
GATGGCATTGGCAGATATTAGCAGTGCAAATGCCCGCAATCGCCAGACCAAACGTGTTGGTAAACTCATTAGCGAAGAAAACCGCCATGAACTGGTAAAAGCATTGTTTGATGCTTTTTTTCCTAATGAGCAGATTGCTAAAATTGAAAGCTGGCGGGGTAGGCTTAATATTAACGACGAAGGTACGCTCAAGCAGTTTGTAAAACAGTACAAAGCCTCAGAGCGCAACAGCTTATATCAACTACTGCTTTGGATTGAGTACGCCAAACACATGCAAGATGACGAGCTACTAGTAGAGTCAGAACAAGATCTGGCCAGTTACATCCGAGAAGTTGCGATTTTAACGCAGCTAAAATATTAAATATCTAATCATAAGATATAAAAGCCGACTAAGTTTAGTCGGCTTTTTGCTATATATCGTTTATATAAAATGAATTTTATAAAGGAAAAATATTAAACCGTACGTTTTATGTCGGACAATTTAAGAACTATTATCGGCGTTGCTAAAAACATATTTATTGTAGGTTAATGAGTTGTTTACAAGTCATATCTCGCCTTATGGTATTTTCTATGCTATCTATATGATATTAAGGTGTATTTATTTTTTGGATAAGTACAGTTACGTTAACATCGTTTCTTTTATTAATCGTTCCTTATACATCAGGTAGGAGTATTATCATTGGCTGAACCTATAATAGTAACTGTGATTTTGAATCCAGTACCGGATCCATCTTTTGATGAGCCAATGTATCACGCCTTTGTGATGCTAAAAGAATGGGCCGCTGATCACAACGTAACCGTACAACCTCCTATAGACACTGATGCGGAAGCTTTACGGTATGCAGCTTTGCTGGTTCCTGATAAGGAACAGGTAAATACATTGATTGTCGAGCTTTTAGAGCTAACGTTCGTTGATACCTGCTATAAAAAGCCAACTGACGTTCCTCCCTAAGTAGTCCTTGCTAAGCAATTTTTGTCTTAATAGGAGTGATAATTATGATAAATAGTTCAGGAAAAAAAGCGCTTGCAGCCCCACGTGAGACGATTGTTATTATGCAGCCTGATGTGGGACTGCGTGCCTCCGATGGGCGTCTTGAGACCACCACAGCAGAACCAGTATCTGATATAAAAAAAGTATTAG
>NZ_JBPYDC010000381.1:0-1144 GCF_051847575.1 Psychrobacter sp. 1U2 | reverse complement strand
CAGAATGCAAGACTGTGAGCTTATTACCCTGATAATCAGGATAAATACGATATGCGAGTAGTTAATTCAAAAAGTTAATAATAAGCGATTTTTATATAAAATGACTCATCAAAGTCTGATGGCATAACTAAAAATAGCGTTAAATCATATTTATATGACCTAACGCTATTATAAGAACAAATGATGGGTAAATACTACCAGCGTATGGTAACCAGCTTTACACTATACCGATTTACCCAGTTGAGCCGCTTTTAGTGCATTCTCTTGTTGTTCTGCGACAATAGAATCGCATTTGTTGGGATCATTGCCACAAAACGAGCAGTTTTCATCACCCATTAATTTAGCAACACCGCCACAAGAGCCTCTAAGCGGCTTTTTTTTGACCATATAACCAATACCCATAAATACAAAAAACAGTATAAATACAGTAAAGGTAATAGCGAGCATAGGAAGCAGTTGGCTAAGCATAGAGGAAACCTCAAGTTTAGAAAATAGAGTTATCTTTAATGATAACTATCTAATAGTATAGCAAATTTTTACGCTTTGCGTTTGTTGTTAATACATTCTCAAAACACTACAACCAAAACTCAAGGCTGCTTATCAGCACGTAATGCTTGCATTGCAGAAGTCTGAACTACTTGCCAATCATCAATACTGTTTAGCGCATCATTATGCTCTACCCCATCAGCCAATACGACAAATAAGGCTGCTATATTTTGCTTTTCAGCAAGGCTTAATGCCTTTTCGTAAGGCATGGCAGTCAGTGCAGTTGCCCAAGCATCGGCAAGTGCAACTGAGTCAGCTGCTACTGTCACCGAAGGAGCACCACCAACAATAGGTTTACCCGTTGTAGGATCGATGGTATGACTATAGTGCTTACCATCAAATATGACGGAGTTGCGATAGTTACCAGAAGTTGCTATATGCATCTGATTATTGGTTTTTAGTGGTTGACGAATAGCCGTAATTGTTTGACGTTCGCTAACAGTACTGCCCTCAATAGGTGCATCAATGGCAATCTGCCACGGCTGCTGCTTATTGTTAACGCCAGAAGTCGCTATTTCTCCACCAATCTCAACCATATAGTTACGGATGTTGTAACGATCTTTGAGAACATCAGCAATGACATCGACACCGTAGCCTT
>NZ_JBPYDC010000380.1:0-1146 GCF_051847575.1 Psychrobacter sp. 1U2 | reverse complement strand
AATTATGATCAGATTAGAAAAGTTACTAGACTTCATCAAAATATGTTTTTCTAACACTGCATAGAAGTAACAGAATACTTTAGAAATGACAAGAAACATATGTATGTCTGTATGAATTTTATTGTATTATAGAGAGGCGTAAAACTACTTACCATCGTTTTTATTAATACCTTGCAGTCAGATATAGAAAAAATTTTGATAGGTGTTCTTGTTTATAAGCCTTTAGAATATAAGCTGGATTACTAAAATGGCTATTATTCCAACGCTAATATCTAGAGGTACAGCCTTAAATAGTAGGGAACTAAAAAGCTTGTTTTTTTCTATAACGACTTGCGAGGCGCCTAACATTAGACTACCTCCTGATGAGAAAGGAGAAAGTGATGAGCTTTGTGCGCCCACAACAATACAGGTAAACAGCAATAAGGGACTGAGCCCAGAGGCAACGGCTAAGGGAAGCACTATAGGAAATAGAGTAGGAGCAACGACGCCAAGTGTACTAGCAAATACCGACATAATAGCGCTGATAACGAAGACCAACATCGGTATTAACCAGATAGGAACGTTGGTACTGAGCCATTCTGTCAGTTCGTAAATGACACCGACTTCTACGCCGAGGCGAATTAGCATACCGACGCCACAAATCATAATGAGCGTGTTCCAAGGTATGAGTGCAATCACTGCTTTTTCATCACCCAACTTTAAAAATAGGCTGATCAAAGCAAAAATAACAGCGATAAAACCAATATCAATCCGAGCATTCAAAAACTCAATCGCCGATACTTGCGGCATGAGTAGATTGAGAATGGGCACAATAAGCACAGTAGCTATCATGATAAAAATAAGCACAATAGATTTTTTTTGTTTACTATCAAAAGGCTCTGGCACCGTCGTTTGAATCGCGATTTTGCTATTTTTGGCATTGAACAAGCTATAGCCGCCCAGTAGAATCACAGGTATTACAAAAGTAGCGGCAAACACTCCTAAAACATAAGTAAAGCTATTGTCATTGGCAACCCCTGCATCGCGCATCAGCTCCCTGAAGATAACCCCACTTTGTGAAGTGATAAAGTTAGCACCAGCGAGCGCGCCATAATTCACAGATAAGGTCGCAATGACAAGGTTTAAGTTAGTGCGTTTAGACAATAG
>NZ_JBPYDC010000379.1:0-1148 GCF_051847575.1 Psychrobacter sp. 1U2 | reverse complement strand
ACTATCCGTGCTGACTTCGCTAGCAGCATTGACGAAAACGCGGTTCATGGTTCAGATTCAGCTGAGTCAGCCGCACGTGAAATCAGCTACTTCTTCAGCGATGATGAAGTTCGTACACGTACGCGCTAATAATTATTATTAATATCCGCTTATGATATTGAGCGTTAATCATTAGTATTGTAAGGACGGCTTATACTCAACTGGGTATAAGCCGTTTGCGCTATTACTGAACTTTTTTGTATTTTTTTGAATATGCTATTATTAACCAGTCTATGTTTAAGCTTATCGGTTGTTTTTGTTGAAATTTATTATTATGTCCCTCATTATTAATTTTCAATCATTTAATTAGCGTTATCAATCCCTTATCAGTACATTGTCGCTGTAGATAATCATTTGTATTTTATAACTGACAAAGTTTGCGCTCATAGCGGATTGCTCAATGTAGCATTTAATTGTATTACTACGCTCATGGCTTAGGCCAAAAGGTTACTTATTATGTCAACTATTCAAGCTCCTACTCAGCACGTGCCTACTAAGCTTACTAATAGCATTAAGTTGGTAGATGAAGCGCAGGCAAGAACTAATCTATTAGGTATGACGCAAGCACAGCTCGCTGATTACTTTAAGAGCATCGGTGAAAAACCATTTCGTGCCACTCAAGTGATTAAGTGGATTTATCAGCACGGGGTGACTGATTTTGAGCAGATGACCAATCTAAGTAAGTCGTTGCGCGACAAGTTGTCTATGCACGCCTGCGTAACCCCGCCAAAGGTTATTCATCGTCAATATAGTGATGATGGTACCCGTAAATGGGTGTTTGAGGTCACTGGGGGCTCATTGGTTGAGACGGTGCTAATCCCAGCAGATGATAGTAAAGCAAATGGCCGTAAAACGTTGTGTGTGTCTTCACAAGTCGGCTGTGCATTGGACTGTAGTTTTTGTAGTACAGGTAAACAAGGCTTTGAGCGTGATTTGAGCGTCGCTGAGATTATCGGGCAGTTGTGGGTCGCCAACGCTTCTTATATGGCAGACGAAAACGACAGCTTAGAAAACGTCGATCATAGCTTATGGGAGAACAACGTGACCAACGTTGTCATGATGGGCATGGGTGAGCCATTATTGAATTATAAACCAGTGGTCAGCTCGAT
>NZ_JBPYDC010000378.1:0-1148 GCF_051847575.1 Psychrobacter sp. 1U2 | reverse complement strand
ACATCCATCACTAGACGAGATGCGCCGTGGTATTATCGATGAGTTGGCAGATAACGGCTATGTCGAGGGCCAAAACTTAACCGTTAATTTCCAAAGTGCACAAGGTAATACGGCGACAGCAGGGCAGATCGCTAAGCAGTTTGCAGGCGACAATCCAGATGCCATTGTAGCCATCTCAACGCCATCTGCTCAGTCAATCGTGGCATCCACCAAAACCGTTCCAGTTGTTTATACTGCCATCTCAGACCCTGTTGCAGCCAAACTTATCGATGATAAGGGCGTTCCCATTCAAACCAACGTGACAGGCCTATCCAGCCAATTGCCTATCGAGCCGCAGTTAGAGAACATTCAAAAGATTGTCCCCGATGCAAAAACCATTGGCTACGTTTATAGCCCAGGTGAGGTCAACTCTGTGGTCGTGCTGAATCAGCTTAAGGAGGCGGCATCAACACGTGGACTCAAAATACTCGACGTAACAGCCAACCGACCAACTGATGTTGCTATGGCGACGCGCAGTCTTGCTGGTCGCGCTGATGTCATTTATACCTCGTTAGACAATAACGTCGTGTCTGCATTCGAGGCGATGGCAGGTGCAGCAAACGAGCTTGATATTCCAGTTATTGCTTCAGATGAATTTAGTGTCAGACGCGGCGCGACAGCAGCACTTGGGGTAAATGACTATGATTTTGGGCGTACTACTGGCAAAATGGTTTATCGCGTATTAAATGGAGAAGCCGTTAACACTATTAAACCTGAGGTTATGAACACGTTAACTTTGTATGCAAGCCCAAAGCACGCAGCTGAGCAAGGAGTGAGCTTATCAGAAGACTTACTAAAAGATGCCATCAACACTGATACTGATACTGATGTCGATACCAAATAAAAAGTAGTAAGATAACAATCAGCACGTCAATTATTTATATAGTGTACGGACACACTATTATTTTAGGAGCGAGACCCATGTTTTATCAAAACCGTTTTGGTCATTTCAATTTTAGCAAAGCCTTGTTATTAGGCGGTATGTGTACTGCCATCTTAACCGGCTGTAACCAGTCGGCACAAGATACGAGTGCGCCTGATGGTGCGGCTACTAGCGATGACGTCACAGCAATGAAGACTGTCGCTATCACTGCCATTGTCGAGCATCC
>NZ_JBPYDC010000377.1:0-1150 GCF_051847575.1 Psychrobacter sp. 1U2 | reverse complement strand
AGTTTCACCAACAAGACGAGCTAGAGGCAAACTAAAGTTGCCTAAACCACTAAACAAGTCGAGTACCCGCTCGCCCGCTTTTAGATCTAACAAATCGCAAGCAAGCTTGGTCATCTGACGATTGACAGAAAGGTTTACTTGCGTAAAGTCAGTTGGGATAAATTCGAAAGTAAGGTCATATTCTGGCAGTTGGTAATATAAACGTCCAAATTGTTGGCTCAGATCATCTTTGTCAGTCAAGGCAACGCGTTGGATACTATCAGCGCCTTTAGACTGTAAATATAGCTGCCAATGACGCGCTGCAAAAAACGCTTTAAGCTTTTCGATATCAGAGTCTGATAATGGAGCTAGATGACGTACGATAAGAGCAACAGGCTGATCGCCATCAGGTAGCTCTGGTAGGTATTCACCCATTGCTAGCTCTAGCTGAGCAATCTTATCGCGGCTCTCAAGTGTACTCATAAGTGCTTTGAGGTTTTCAATCTCAAAGCCAATACGTGGATCTAAAATATGACATTCGTTTAATTCGGCTAAAAAGTTACTTGAGCGCTCACGAAAGCCGACCAATGCAGTTTCTTTTTTGGCGACATAGCGTACGCCAAGTCGTGCTTTGGTACGATAGCCGAGACGATCACCAACTATCGGTGCAAGCCAGTTGTCCGGCTCAGCATTGGCTTGATGTATAAGCATCTCAGCAAGTACCGATTGCTTAAAGTTGATTTGACCATCTGGCTGCCAGTGTTGTAAGCTGCAACCACCGCAAACGCCAAAATGCGGGCAGGGCGGTACAGCACGTTCAGGATTTGGGTTGGATGTGATATCAATCGCGTCTCCCTCTTCAAAGCTGGCACGACTATTGGTTAGTTTGACCAAAGCACTTTCACCCGGTAAAGCAAAGCTGACGAAAACTTTTTTGCCATGCTTGTCTGCTACATGTCCCTCTTTTTCATCAAAGCCATTACCATATACGGCAACCCCGCGCCCATCGTGCGACAATCCATCAATATTGAAGGGAAGTGGCTCTGCCTCTTTTAGACGCCGACGTGTCTTGGATGAAGGTTTAGATTTTTTCTTATTAGGCGGGATAGTGATCGTTTGGGTATCGTTGGCTTGTGACATAGTATCAGTTGCTGTAGACGTTTTTGAATCG
>NZ_JBPYDC010000376.1:0-1151 GCF_051847575.1 Psychrobacter sp. 1U2 | reverse complement strand
ATTATCCATATAGATGCAAGTTTTTTAATTATTGTCTTTGCAAGTTATTCTTGCATTCGACTATGTTAAAGTAAGAAGGCTGCAGCCAACACGTTGTAGTTAGATTTTTTGCATCTGATATATTGGTTGTCATAAGTATTAATAAGTAATGGCTATCGTAGATGACATATATATGTAACGGAAATTGTATAGTTACCTTGAATAATCGTTATATAGTCAATAGATAGAAGGTGTTAGATTAGTCTGCCAATGTATTTATAGCAGGGTAGTGTTTGTAACAAAACGCTATATACAGACTAGATAACCCATACTCTAATAAGGATAAACCATGCAAGATAACCAATTAAGCAAAGAAGAAATCAGCCAATTGACTGAAGCTGACTGGAAAGAGCGTTTAAGTGCTGATGAATACCATGTGATGCGTGAGAAAGGTACAGAGCGCCCATTCACAGGTGTGTACAATGATGCGACCGATGATGGCGTTTATCGCTGTAAAGGCTGCGGTGCTAGCTTGTTTGATTCGAGTAGTAAGTTTGATGCTAGCTGCGGTTGGCCAAGTTTTGACCAAGGTATTGACAACAGCGCGATTGACGAGCACGTTGACAACTCGCTAGGCATGACTCGCACAGAAGTCACCTGTAGCAATTGCGGTGCTCATTTGGGTCACGTATTTCCAGATGGTCCTACCGAGACGACTGGTATGCGCTATTGCATCAACTCAGTATCTATTGATTTAGATAAGTCCGAAAAGTAAGTCATGTAGATGATTTTAGAAGTGTGAGAGGGAAGTACTTGGTGCTTCCTTTTCAATAGTATTTGCTTGAATGCTCAAAAAAATAAAAACCTCCATTTAAGGATGAATAATGAGTACGATTTATGATTTTACCGCTGAGCGCATGGACAGTAGCTTGCAAGCATTTTCTGATTACAAAGATAACGTATTACTAATCGTTAATACGGCAAGTAAATGCGGTTTTACGCCGCAGTTTGAAGGGTTAGAATCATTATACCAACAGTACAAAGATCAAGGACTGGTCGTCATTGGTTTTCCTTGTAACCAATTTGGCAGTCAAGATCCAGGCAGTAACGATGAGATTGGTGCGTTTTGTCAAAAGAACTATGGTGTTAGCTTTCCGATGATGGCCAAAGTC
>NZ_JBPYDC010000375.1:0-1151 GCF_051847575.1 Psychrobacter sp. 1U2 | reverse complement strand
CGTGGAGTCTTAGTCAAAACTGATGATAAACCATATCCGCTACAAGTCGCTAAAATTCTAAAAAGCATTGCTGAACAAGAAAGCACGGATATTATTTTGTTAGGTAAGCAAGCGATTGATGATGACAATAATCGGACAGGCCAGATGCTTGCAGCCTTAATGGGTATTGGTCAAGGTACGTTTGCTTCTGAAGTAAAAGTCGAAGGTGATAGCGTAAATGTGACTCGTGAAGTTGATGGTGGCTTACAGACAGTGGCGCTATCTCTACCTGCAGTGATTACAACTGATTTACGTTTAAACGAACCACGCTATGCAAAACTGCCAAATATCATGAAAGCTAAGAAAAAGCCTCTTGATGAGAAAACGCCAGCAGATTTTAGTGTTGAGATGACGTCTAAGCAAGAAATCGTTAAAGTTATGCCACCTGCTGAGCGTAAAGCTGGTATTACGGTAGCCTCAGTTGATGAGTTGGTCGATAAGCTAAAAAATGAAGCGAAAGTAATCTAAGACTTCGCTGACGCATTTATAGAGTGTTAGTACTGTAAATGCCGTATTTAAAAGCTATCTGACGACATGAACAAATAAATAAAGGACAAAAAAATGGCAATTTTGGTATATGCAGAACACGACAATGCCAGTCTAAAAAAGGCGACTCTAAGTACTATTGCAGCTGCTAAGCAAATGGGTGATGATATTCATGTATTGGTTGCTGGCAGTGGTAATCAAGCGGCGGCTGACGAAGCAGCAAAAGCTGAAGGCGTAAGCAAAGTGCTATTGGCAGATAACGCAGCTTACGAACATCAAATGGCAGAAAATATATCGTTATTGGTTGCAGATATTGCTGCAGACTATAGCCATATTATTGCACCAGCAACGACCACTGGCAAAAACTTTATGCCACGTACAGCAGCTTTACTGGATGTCAGTATGTTGTCAGAGATTTCTGCTGTCATAGATGCTCAAACTTTTGAGCGTCCTATTTACGCTGGTAATGCGACTGCTACGGTCAAGACGACGGAAAATAAAATCGTATTGACCGTACGTACAACGGCTTTTGATCCAGTGGCTGCTGAAGGCGGTTCTGCTACTGTTGAGACAATCGATAATGTACAAGATGCTGGCAAAGCAAGCTTTGTCAATGAAGAAATGGC
>NZ_JBPYDC010000374.1:0-1151 GCF_051847575.1 Psychrobacter sp. 1U2 | reverse complement strand
ATAGTATCCTGCTCATCAATGTAAATACCTTGCTGACAACAATGCATTAAATAATAATCAGAGGGTAAGTCTTGAGATTTGGCATTAGATAATGCTTGTACCATATCCCTAGCACGTACTACTTCTTCTTCAACTGCAACGTTACCGATACTATTTTTACTAGATAACTCAGGCGTCGCAAGTGTTAGCCATACACTATGCACACGGCAATTTGCCATATCTTCAGCATCTTGAATGGCTTGTTTGATTGCACCCTGTAAACGTTCGCGATGCTTGATTTGGCCTTGATAAAAATCACTATTTTTGACTTGTCCAACACCCATGATACGTATGTCTTTTGCAGAGACAACGCTACCAATCACCACATAAACTGCAGTGGCACTTAGATGGACAACAACCAGATTTTCAGTATTTTTCATGTTACCAAACAAATTATCACTAAATAGAAGACTATCTGCTGTCTCTATTGAATCATTAGAACAGTACTATTTGATTCACTCTATCATTTATAGTACAAAAATTGTGCAACTATCCTACTCATATAACCAGACCACAAAGCATAAACCCTATGTTACAGACTAGCTCGTCGGAGACTCTGCCGACGACTCTTTTACTTTCCACGCTATTGTAAAACCATTTTTATAACGTAAATCTATCGATTGTATATTGTCGCGACGATCAGCCAATTGATTGTTCAAAAGTTGACTCAAATTGAGCAGTTTTTGAGCAGTATTTTCGTTATCAACAATGACCCGTAGACCGTTATCAAAACGTACCAGCCACGTCATTCGAGGTGTTAAAATAATATCCTCTACTCGCATATCAAGCGGAACATACCAATCATTGATTTGTTGCATTTGTTGCATAATCACAGGTGCTTGGTCTACTTCACCTTGCAATGTAGCAAACTGCGGCTGAATCAACGCTTCACTATCAGCTGGCACGAATACTGCACCTTTTGCATCAACCAGTCGTTCCGTACCAAAATTGGCTATTGCTTGTTTAGGTAGTGCAGTAATGACAATACCTTGTTGCCAATCTCGAGTCACACTAATTTCATCAACCCAAGCAAGACTCATGGCAATATCTCGTAACGCTTGTAAATCAGTTGTAAAAAAACTGCTTACTTTCTGCTGGTTCATGGTCTGTTG
>NZ_JBPYDC010000373.1:0-1151 GCF_051847575.1 Psychrobacter sp. 1U2 | reverse complement strand
ATTGCACGTGTAGACAGCGCTAATAGCAATAATGGCTGGGCAGAAGGTTCTATGACAGATTCTAAGGCATTGACTTGGCAAGCACTAATACCGCATCAAATTAAGTTTTTAGAAGGGCAGGCCAAAAATGACATCGTATTAGTTGGTCGTTATAAACAGTGGCTTGGCATGCTTACTAAAGGCTACAGCGAAGCGCAAATACTATGGGAAAGTATCAAACGAGAAAAAAACAAAGCGACTATTATTAATGCACTACAGGTAAGTGCACAGTCATAATAGTCGCCTTTACTTTTAATAATTATAAAGCTTCTTGAAGCTGCTTAAATTGCTACGAAACTAAGTGCTAATCCGAATCGCTAAATAAAACAGCATCAAACAGCATACGATTGACAATACCCAAAGTACTGAACGAAACATCGATAAGTTGGCAACATAGGCCACTCCATAACCAATACGAATCAGCACATATAGCCATGCCAATGTATTTATAATCGATTGCGGAACAAAGAACAACATCGCAACTAATACCGCTGCCAAAAATACTGGCAAGGTCTCATAGCTATTCTGTTGTGCTGCATTAGCACGTGCTGCTGCTCCTGTCGTACGTTGTAAGAAATCACGAGGATGCGCATTGTCAGCCAATCTAAAGCCAACAATGGCTTTTGCTGTCATTGCCATGGCTAATGGTAGCAGACTTGCAACCACCATCGCCCAAATTGCGGCGGCAGCGGTGTCAGGGATTAACCCAAATAATGCACTCATAGTTATCTCTACCCTTACCCTGCAATAACTTCAAAGTCATGAGTAACATTTACCCCGCCTTGTACCAACATCCGACTGGCTGAGCAGTATTTTTCTGCTGACAAGTGAATGGCCTTTTCAACTTGTTTATCTTTGATATCTTGACCAGTGACCACAAAGTGCATATGAATATCAGTATATACCGCTGGTACGGTCTCAGCGCGTTGTGCCGTCAATTCACAGCGCACGTCCGTCACATCTTGGCGAGACTTTTGCAGAATTGCAACAACGTCATAACTGGCGCAACCTCCTAGCCCCAATAGTATCAACTCCATTGGGCTGGCACCTTTTTCTTTATCGGCATCAATTTGGACGTTATGCCCCGATGGCGACACACCCATAAATGCTTT
>NZ_JBPYDC010000372.1:0-1153 GCF_051847575.1 Psychrobacter sp. 1U2 | reverse complement strand
ATACGCTGGGCTATACGCTCAGGATGAAAAAGATCTAATGCGTCTAGTTTTTCGCCGCGACCTAAGAACTTAATCGGTTTACCTGTAATCGCACGGACAGAAAGTGCAGCACCGCCACGTGCATCACCGTCGGTCTTGGTGAGGACCACACCAGTTAATGGCAATGCGTCGTTAAAGGCTTTGGCAGTATTGGCCGCATCTTGACCCGTCATCGCATCGACCACAAACAAGGTCTCAGATGGATTAACCGCCGCCGTCAGCGCCTTAATCTCATCCATCATAGTGTCGTCAATGTGCAAACGACCAGCCGTATCGATGATTAAGATGTCTTGATACTGGATCTTGGCTTCTTCAATGGCGCGCTTAGCAATATCAATAGGGTTTTCATCAATGCTTGAATTGACAAACTTGGCATTTACTTGACCGGCGACCTGCTCAAGCTGTTTGATCGCTGCTGGACGATATACGTCCGCTGAGACTAACATGACTTTTTTCTTTTGGCGCTCTTGTAGATATTTGGCTAATTTACCTGCAGTAGTGGTTTTACCTGCACCTTGCAAACCTGCCAGCAAGTAGACTACAGGCGGTTTACCTGTCATCTCAAGCTGCTGATTAGCGCTGCCCATCATCTCGGTCAGCTCATCATGGACAATCTTTACAAAGGCTTGTCCTGGTGCTAGCTCTTTGAGTACTTCCGCTCCGAGCGCTTGCTCTTTGACGCGTTTGACAAAATCACGGGTTACTGGCAAGGCGACGTCAGCCTCTAACAGTGCCATGCGCACTTCGCGCAAGGTGTCTTTAATGTTGTCTTCAGTCAGTTGTCCTGTGCCAACGATATTGCGTAGGCTTGACGACAGACGTTCTGTTAAGGTATCAAACATAAATAACTCTCAGTTAAACAGTTAAAATATTTTTATCAAAAGGCTTTTTATCAAAATATATACAGCCAAAAAGCACTTTATTAATGAGGGACTAAATAAAATAGTTTGGAATACTACTCACTTAATTTGTGTACAATTTATCCAAAAACCACCACTTATTGATACTAGCGTATAATTTACGCTTTTAGCATTTGTAGGTTTGGTAACAACTGCCTTAATAGTCATAAAGAATAATGAAGATGATTCTCAATTAGCCTTCATTTTATGATAAA
>NZ_JBPYDC010000371.1:0-1153 GCF_051847575.1 Psychrobacter sp. 1U2 | reverse complement strand
CAGACACCTAGAATCTTGCACGATGACAGATTAAACGGTCAAGGCGGTACAGGGGCTCAAGGTGAAGAGCAATACTATGATGATCCAGATGCGCCGATGATGTCAGAAGAAGAGCGCAACCGTATGCGTGAAGAGCTGCTAAAACTGTTTGAACAAGACACCGCGTCGCAATAAGCAAGACGGGCATGGTAATTACCCAATAAAAAGCGCGCTATCTTATCTAAGGTAGCGCGCTTTTTATTGGGTATTTTTATTTTCATAAATGAGTGGTTATTTCACGATAGGCTCATGATTGATGTAAATGACTCCTTGCACACGGCAACAGCAAGGCAGGATTTCATCTTCTTCGATCATAGCAAGCGGTGCAAACGGATAATCAACCACATGTGAGCTGGCTATGCGCTTGACTCGGCAGCTACCACAATAACCTTCACGGCACTGATAATTGACCTCGTGCCCTGTACGCAGCAGCCCATCGAGCAGGCTTTCATCATCATGCAAATAAAACTGTTTTTTACTGGTCATTACCCAAGTCATAGTCTATCCCAGTAGTACTTTGTTATCGTTGTATCCATCTACGCAAAGCATATTCTATCTTTAAGACTCAAAACGGTCTTAAAGCTCAAAACTGTATTAGAGCTCAAAATCATCAAAATCGCTTTCTGATAGATCCGAATCAATCTGCCCGACCAAGTATGAGCTGATCTCTGTCTCTTGCGGGGCAACTTGTACGTTATCAGACGACAACCATGTATTGATCCATGGAATCGGATTTGATTTCGAATTTGGGAACGCTGATGGCAAGCCGACCGCTTCCATACGCAAGTTCGTAATGTATTCAATATATTGACAAAGGATGTCTTTATTTAGACCGATCATCGAGCCATCTTTAAACAGATAGCTGGCCCATTCTTTTTCTTGCTCGGCCGCCTTACGGAATATCTCAACACTCTCATCATAGCACTCGCTTGCAATCTCGACCATCTCAGGATCGTCTTTGCCGTTACGCATTAAGTTAAGCATGTGCTGCGTGCCAGTTAAATGTAGCGCCTCATCACGAGCGATAAGCTTAATAATTTTGGCATTGCCTTCCATCAATTTGCGCTCAGCAAAAGCAAACGAGCAGGCAAACGACACATAAAAGCGAATGGCT
>NZ_JBPYDC010000370.1:0-1155 GCF_051847575.1 Psychrobacter sp. 1U2 | reverse complement strand
AAGCGATACCTACTCCCCTACAGGTACTTGCTCTTTAGCTTCTTTTAACTCTTCGGCATGCAAAAACTGCGTATGAGCTGGTGCACGTTTAGTACGTGACCATTCATCAAGCATTTCTTGCTTCATCTCTTCAGTAATCATCGAGATTTTTGCTTCTGAGGCAGAGTCATCATAGGTCAGCTCTAAGCGATGGCCATTGGGATCAAAGAAATAAATAGAGTGAAAAATACCGTGATCGGTCACACCAACAATATCGATGCCAGCAGACTCTAACTGCTCTTTGGCAGCCATAAGCTCGTCACGGTCTTTAACTTTAAGTGCTAAGTGCTGCACCCAACTTGGGGTATTAGGGTCAAACCCCATCTCAGGCTGATTGGGCACTTCAAAAAATGCCAATACATTGCCGTTACCAGCATCTAAAAAGATATGCATGTAGGGATCAAAGGCTTTGGTAGAAGGCACATGGTCTTCAGCGAACGCTAAAATGAAGTCCATGTTTAAGTGTTTTTTGTACCACTCTACGGTTTCTTTAGCATCTTTGCAGCGATAGGCTACGTGGTGAATTTTTTCTATTTTAAAACTCATATCAATATCCTTTTGATAAGGCGCAAAACCTAAGAGGAATGCTTTCACTAGTGTTTTTGGCATACAACCTAAGCCAAGTAGCTGTTTATATTAACGATGAAACTATTGATAATATTCATATTAATAACAGCTATTGACTGTTTTGCGCTTATACTGTGTAAATTTTATACGTCAAAATCAAAGTTTAAAGCTGGTAGCACCTTTCCGCGTACTTCACCAAAGCCGACTCGAATACCATCCTTTTCACTATAGCCTTTCATAATGACCGTATCGCCATCTTCGATAAAGGTACGTGTGCTCCCGCCTTCGAGCTCAACAGGTTTGGTCGCGTTCCAAGCAATCTCAAGCATTGAGCCGTACGAATCTGGCGTTGGTCCTGAAATAGTACCTGAGCCCATCATATCGCCGACCTCAACTTTACAGCCAGTAATGGTGTGATGCGTCAATTGCTGCGCCATCGACCAATACATGTATTTAAAGTTGGTTTCAGAGATGACGGTAGCGCTCTCCGCATTTTCTGGAAGCAACTCTACTGACAAATTGATATCAAAGCTGTTATCAGATTTTGTT
>NZ_JBPYDC010000369.1:0-1157 GCF_051847575.1 Psychrobacter sp. 1U2 | reverse complement strand
GAGTATTTAAAAAAAGGGATATTTACCTTTCTTGGGATAATTTTGGCCGTTTATTTGTTCGTTATTTTATCGACCTATACCGGCAATGATCCTAGCTGGTCGCATATTAGCAGTGATATGACGACGATTAATAATATGGGCGGCTCAACAGGCGCATGGTTGTCTGATCTGTTCTATAGCTTTTTTGGCTTTGGCGCTTGGTGGCTACTGGCTTTTTTAATCTATGAATCTATCTTGATTTGGTGGGACAATAAGCCGACGTTTTGGTTGCTACGCTTGGTGGCTTATGTCTTTTTAATACTAAGTAGTAGTGCCTTGTTTGCGCAAATTGTTGCTCTAGTACAGCAAGTTACAGACCCTATTGCATCAGGCCTTGAAGGCGTTGCAGGCGGCATCATCGGGCTTGAGTTGCAAGCACGCCTGACGCAGCTATTATCGCAGTGGGGAAGTGTATTGTTTTTGGCAGGGTTTGTCGGTATCACTGCGGCGTTTGCGTTCAATATTCATTGGCATAAGTTATATGGTAAGCTTATCGATTTGTCATGGCTTGGCTCAGGTGTCAAAGATAATAGTGTTCAGCATATCTACAGTCAGCAAGGCTCTGATAATACAGCATCTAACGACGAGGAAAACAGCGCAGCTCATAAGTTAGCTGCCAGTACTAACAACCGTACAAGCACTGAACGTAAAGCGAAACAAAGTGCCGATGGCTACGAGCAACTACCCCTCGAGCTACAAACCGCTGGCGTAAGCCATACGCCAGATAATAATAGTCGCTTTAGTCATGCGCTAACGGATTTTTTGGCCAAGTCAGGACTTGGCGCTAGCGTCAAGGCGACTGTTGCAGCCAATGCTGCTGAGTCTGCTACAAATCAGGCTACTATGTATGACAGCTCGCAAGCATCAGCTCCTATATCGAATAACCATACTGAAAACGCTAATAATAAGACACAAGTAGTAGCACCCACTATGCCTACTCGTAAAGTTGAACCTAGCTTTGCATGGAATGATGCTGGTACGGTCGATGATTTATTGGCCACTGAATCTGAGAAAGATCAATACGTATCAACGCCGATGCCCGCTACAGATCCTGTTATATCTGCACCTGTAGAAACTCATGTAGATTTTGAGCAAGCAGTAGAATATGACGATAGAGC
>NZ_JBPYDC010000368.1:0-1157 GCF_051847575.1 Psychrobacter sp. 1U2 | reverse complement strand
AACTTAAGCTTAAAAGATCGTAAATTTGATAAAATCGGACGAAAGTAGTTTATTCATACTACTAACGTAAAGACTTACGCAGTATCTTACCTACCGCCGTCTTAGGTAATTCATCGATAAACTCGTATGACTGCGGGCGTTTATAACCTGTCAGACGCTCGCCAGCGAAAGCCTGCAACTCCTCTACGCTCAAGCTTGCCTCTTTTTTGACCACAAAGGCTTTTGGCACCTCGCCACTATGCTCATCTGCAATACCAATCACCGCCACTTCAAGTACTTTTGGATGCTCAGTCAACGCAGCTTCTACTTCATTAGGATAAACATTAAATCCTGAAACCAGTATCATATCTTTTTTGCGATCGACCAGCGTCAAAAACCCTTCTTCATTCATTACCCCGATATCACCTGATTTAAAATAACCATCTTTGGTAAAGGTGTTGGTATTATCTTGTTGCCAATAGCCGCGCATCACTTGTGGGCCTTTTATGCCTACCTCTCCAGGCTCGCCAATTGCACATGCTGAGTCATTTTCATCAATGATTTTGATATCCATCATGGCTAATGGTAGCCCTACGCTACCATTAAAATGGCTAATACCAGGTGGGTTAAAAGAGATAACAGGAGAAGTCTCAGACATGCCGTACCCTTCATTAATTATCATGCCAGTGACTTGTTGCCATTGATCAGATACTGCTTTAATAATCGCTGTACCGCCACCGATAGATAGCGCCAAGCGACTAAAATCAAGGCTGGCAAACTTTGGATGATGCAGCATACCAATAAACAAGGTATTGACCGATGGAATGACATGCGGACGATGCTGCTCAATGGTCTTGACTAGGCCATCGATATCGCGTGGGTTGGTGACCAATACATCTTCCCAGCCGCCATAAATGCCCAGCAAGCCGCAAACGGTAAAGGAGAAGATATGATAAAGCGGCAGCGGATTGAGTATCTTAATCTGCTCACGACGTCCCGCTTCAATCGCATTGCCAAACATCGCATAGCATTGACACACATTGGCCATGACATTATAGTGGGTCAGCATAGCGCCTTTTGGCTTACCAGTCGTGCCCCCTGTATACTGTAATAATGCCAAATCTTCACGCTCGATAGTGACGTCTTTAAAGTCTTCTGCGCGCTGCGATTGTAAGATG
>NZ_JBPYDC010000367.1:0-1157 GCF_051847575.1 Psychrobacter sp. 1U2 | reverse complement strand
CTCGTCAGCTAAAACACGGTTAAAACTAAGTGTTGAAAACTCAGTGTTGAAAACTCAGTGGCGTACAAGATTACGAAACCAAAACAAGCTTAGTATGAGAATTGATAGTGAATGACGCTGATAGTTGCCATAATTGTTTTTTAATGAATAAATGACTATTGAGGACTATTATGATAACTAAAAATTCAACGTTACAATTTTCACGACCTAGACTATTACGCTTGCCAACCATACTAACTGTCGGCGTACTAAGCACTGGACTACTTTTAACTGGTTGTAGCGATAATGACAATGTAAAAACAGAGACAGCAGACAGTGATACTCAAAACACCGCAGCTGTCGTTGAGACCTCTGAGGATGAGGCAGCTGAAGCAGAATTAACTAATGCTGACAATGCTGTTGAAAGTGAACAGATAGCAGCAGATAGCGTTGAAGAGGAAACTGCTATTGATAGTGATAATATCAATCCAGTTACCTCCTCTGCCAAGCAGAAAAGTCTAGTCACCAATCCTACTGAAGCTGGTACACCAGAAGATACTGTTAAAAAAGCGCTAAACAGCTTGTACTATGATGATGCAAAAAAATCTGCCTCTTATTATGAAGTAGATATGGCAAACTTTGAAGAGGAGCTGGCCAATACGCAGTTGGCTTTTCAGCAAACGGTCGAAGGCGTCACTATTACTGATACTACATATAATGATGATAAAACGCGTGCCACTATCACCGGTGAGCTCATGCTGAAAGACCAAAGTGAGCCTGCGCCACTGACCTATGAGCTGCAAAAGATAGATGGCCAATGGAAAATTTTAGGCTAGAACATTTAGGGTCTGTTATTAATTATGCGTTATCGGCCTTTGTTTGTTCAACTACCACGGTTTTACCAAGCATTACAACATCCGCGATAAACCCCTGCATATCACATACTTTTGGCATATAACCCCACTGCTCAAAACCAAGCTTACGAAACAGTCCTAAGCTTGGTTTATTGTGGGCAAAGACAAGCGCGACGACATTTTGAATTCCAAGATTTGGCGCTTGCGCCAGCATCCAGCGTGCGAGCAAACTGCCCAAGCCTTTTCCTTGGTAGCCTTGATGCAGGTAGATGCTAATCTCAGTGCTAATATGGTAAGCCGTACGAGCATACAAATCACTAAAGC
>NZ_JBPYDC010000366.1:0-1158 GCF_051847575.1 Psychrobacter sp. 1U2 | reverse complement strand
GAATTCTCAACAGAAGCTTTTGTAAATGGTGAGTTTAAAACAATTACTTCAGAAGACGTAAAAGGCAGCTGGGCGATCTTTATGTTCTACCCACATGACTTTACCTTTGTTTGCCCAACTGAATTAGAAGACATGGCCAACCATTATGAAGAGCTAAAGGGCCTCGGCGTTGAAGTATACGCAGTATCAACTGACACGCATTTCGTACACAAAGCATGGCATGATTCTTCAGAAGCGATTGGTAAAGTACAGTATCCAATGCTAGGCGACGGTACTGGTAAAATTACTCGTGGCTTTAACATCATGATCGAAGAAGACAACGCTGCGCTTCGTGGTACTTTCTTAGTAGATCCAGATGGCCTAATCAAAGTTGCTGAAATTCATGACTTAGGCATTGGCCGTAGCGCAAAAGACATGGTTCGTAAAGTAAAAGCGGCCCAGTATGTGCGTGACAACGACGGTGAAGTATGTCCAGCAGCTTGGGAACAAGGTCAAGCAACGCTAAAACCAAGCCTTGATTTGGTTGGTAAAATCTAAGTAGTCGATTTATTATTTAGATACTTCTATAGGACTGGCTACTAAGTACGTTTAGAGCTAGTAACATAGACAAAGACTCTATCAGCAGATGTTGATAGAGTCTTTTTTTACATCTCGTCTACAGGCTGACACCAGATTTTACCTAATCCTTATTTTAGATTCTTTAAGCTGATAACAAGCTTTAAACGATAAGAAGCGGTAGGTTATTCAAAAGCTCGTTTAATCACGACTACTATAAGAATGAATATGATAATAAAGGAGTAAAATCATGAGTAATCAATCAGAAAATAAAGATTTTCCTCAGCAAGAGCAGTCTTTGCCAGGCTCGCAAAAACAACAACACCCAAATCCTGAAGTATTGCCGCGCGACTATCCGAACGGCAAGCTGGCTGGAAAAGTGGCGATTGTGACGGGATCCGATAGCGGTATTGGCCAAGCGGTAGCTATTTTGTTTGCCAAAGAAGGCGCAGACGTGGTGGTAAGCTACCTTTGTGAAGATGAAGATGCCAAAGTGACTAAAAAGCATATTGAGTCTTATGAGCGCCGCTGCCTATTGGTTGCCTCTGACTTGTCAAAGGAGGCTAACTGTAAAGAGCTGATAGACAAAACGCTCACTGAGTT
>NZ_JBPYDC010000365.1:0-1159 GCF_051847575.1 Psychrobacter sp. 1U2 | reverse complement strand
AAACCCAGCGCGAATCAATACCGATTCAGGTGACTCAGCAGATCCACTGATGAGATTGAGCATATGATGCACACCATACGTCAGATAAACGTAAAATACGCCCCCTTGCTCATACATAATCTTAGTACGTGAGGTACGAGTACCTGCATGCGAATGACAAGCAGGATCGTCTTCACCAATATAAGCTTCAGTTTCTGAAACACGCATACGCAGCGTTTTAACGTTGCCATCAGTGTCTGTCATCTGTCGACATAAAATTTTGCCAATCAAATCTGCTGCCACCACGCAGGTTGGGCGGGTAAACCAATCAGGCATTAATATGGTAGATTTAGTCATTTGTTCTTGAGTCGTGGGCATGGAGGTGACCTTTTTATTTTTATGAATAACTTAGCATAAAAACTAAAAGGTCGTTGTGCTGGGAATGTTTGTGCTGTGTTTGCATTGACGTGGATAAAAGCTGTGCGTTAGCGAAGTTTGATGGTTGGTACTGACTGGTTTGTCTTTAGCAGTTGGTTTTAAGTGGTCTATTTATGTGGCTTCTGTAGGTTATACATTGAAAACTAACTGTTTCAGCTGTATTGTATGAACTATTATCGATAAATAAGCTTTTTAGGCTAACATGAAAAAGATTATTTACCCTGTTCTTTTATCATTTGAAAAAATAATAAGATTATATTTTCAAACCCTAGTAAAGACAATGACATCTCATAGTTGTAAGGACTAATAGACGTCTGTCCGTTCTGCTCCCTATACAGCCTATACATATGATATATATACAAAAAGTGAGGTAGTAGAATGCTTATATGGATTATTCTTTATATTCTTATTTGTTTATTGTTCAGATGGCTCATATTCTCTAATGCTAGTATGGCAGAGAGACTTGGCTCTTGGGGTTGGACTCCAAACCAAAACAAACTTTATTTTTCAATTATGTGGTTGTTCTCAACCTTTATATTTTTATTCGGAATATTTAACAGCGATTTTCGTAACTCCTTTCTGTTAGAGTATTTATTTTAAACGCCATTATAATATTTGATCTAATAACGACTATTAATTATTGTCAACTATGTTGTAGATTATCAACAGTACTAATCAGTAAGCGTAAACAGTAAGCATAAAAAAACTGAGCACATGGCCCAGTTTTTATTGAACATATAGA
>NZ_JBPYDC010000364.1:0-1161 GCF_051847575.1 Psychrobacter sp. 1U2 | reverse complement strand
CTCTTGTGCAAAATATTCACAATTTACCCAATAGTCTAACTAAATGTGAAAGTACGAATAAAAGAAGTATAAAAAAGAGAACAAGGCATCTAGTGTCTTGTTCTCTTTTTTTATCAGCAGCTATGCGCGCTGAATGCTTCAAATACCAGAATAATACGTCACCCTGTTGTCACGTAAAAATCCAGCCAACCCCAAGCCATAACGTTCAGCGACTCGAACTGCTGTACTAGTAGGGGCAGACATACCGACTAACCAAGGTATGCGGCTACGGATAGATTTTTGTACCAGCTCAATGGATAAGCGAGACGTCATAAGAACGTATTCAACCTCCATTTTGTTCCGCAGTTGCCAGCCGATAAGTTTGTCAAGCGCGTTATGACGTCCTACATCTTCAAATAAATACAAATCATCACCTTGCATCGTTGCCGCTGCATGTACTGCACCTGTCAATTGATGAGTGTGTTGCATAGTATCTACTCGTTGCCGTATTGACAACAGATAGCTGAGGTGTGGGACGATGTCTTTTACATACTGTCTCTTTTGATGATAGGCACTCAAGTCAGGTAATGCTTGTGTTAGACCAGTCATACCGCACATGCCGCAGCCAGTACGGCCCGCTAGCTGACGTTTTTGTGCCTGAATACGCTGATGACAACGCTGATTCAATACTAGCTCTACTATATAAACATCATAATCTTGCAATTGTGCTAAGCTTTGTTCAAGTATTTCGCTTTGTTCAAATATTTCTGTTTCAGAATTTTTATCGATTGAGCCTTGTATAAAGCTCTCATAGTTGGTTGTATCGGTAAGCTGAGTCACCTCCCAATCTAGCAATTCATGACTATACTGAATTAAGCCCTCACTAAACAAAAACCCAACGGCCAAATACTCCAACTGGTAAGGACTGGCCATCAATACGGCATAATGCACACCATTGATGACGATAGCAACAGCAGCCTCTACTGCCAAACTTGCAGGTTTATTTTCGATATAAGGATGGTAATGGTCATAATAATTTGATGGATAATAGTGCTTTTGTGCCAAATGAGTGCGTGAAAGCGGTGTGACTGACGAGGGTAGTGAAGCATCAATTAAGACAGGTGCTTGAGCTTCATCAATTATATCGGAGACTGTATGAGATACCGAAGCAGATGACGCAAC
>NZ_JBPYDC010000363.1:0-1161 GCF_051847575.1 Psychrobacter sp. 1U2 | reverse complement strand
ATGAGTACAGCGGGTGCAGACGTTGAATATGATAGTTATGCTGAGATGTATACTATTACTAAGAACTCAACCCGCGTACAAATCAAACCCAACAGCAAAACTGCTATGGTGAACGGGCAGTCCTTAGCAATCACCAATCCGCTCATCATAAAAGATGGTCAAGCTTTAGTGCCTGATTCATTAGCAAATGAGATTTTACAATCAGGTTTGGATCAAACTTTTAAGATAGAGCAAAGCCCGCATCCACTCAATGTGTTAAGTGCTGAGGAGATCGAGCAAACTTTGGCTATTATCAAAAAAGCCAAGCCTACCGAGACCAATCTACGGTTTTCTGATATCCGCCTAAAACAACCTGATAAAGATGCAGTATGGCGTAATGTCACTGAAAACAAGCCTTACCAAGGTGATCGAGTGGCAACCTTTAGCATTTTAAAAGGCAATACGGTCATTGAAGGTGAAGCAAATTTAAACAAAAACGCCTTAACCAGTTGGAATGCGATAGAAGATACCTTTGGTATGGTGCTGGTAGATGATTTTTATGCCATACAAGACATCATCCAAAATAGCCCTGAATACAAAGTGGCGTTAAAAAAACATGGTATAGATGATGTGACTAAGGTTGTCGGAACGCCGCTGACCGTTGGATATTTCGGTGATCAGGACAATTTAGATCAGCAGCTGCGCGTCCTTAAAATCGTCTCTTATCTAGATGTGGGCGATGGCAACTACTGGGCGCATCCTATCGAAAACTTGGTGGCAGTGGTCGATTTAGATGAGAAAAAAATCATTAAAATAGAGGAAGGTAGTGTCATTCCCGTACCGATGACCCCGCGTCCAATCGATGGTCGTGATCAAGATATTGTCACTAGTAAGCCATTAAATATCATCGAACCAGAAGGCAAAAACTATACCATCACTGGCCGAGACGTTGAATGGCACAACTGGAAGTTTCATATTGGTTTAGACAGTCGAACAGGCCTACAGCTTAGTACGGTCACTTTTAATGATAAAGGCGTTGATCGCAAAATCATGTATCAAGGTAACTTGGGCGGTATGGTCGTGCCTTATGGCGATCCAGATATGGGCTGGTACTTTAAATCTTATCTTGATGCTGGTGAATACGGCATGGGAACTCTGACCTCGCCGCTAGAAAAGAACGTC
>NZ_JBPYDC010000362.1:0-1162 GCF_051847575.1 Psychrobacter sp. 1U2 | reverse complement strand
CGTTTGAAAGTGGTCGTAGCTCGAGATCAAAACCAGCTCAACCAGATAGAGACTGAACTGGCATTTTGCGGCGTTGATGCTTATGTCTTTCCTGACTGGGAGACGCTAACGTATGATGAGCTGTCCCCGCACCAAGATATCGTTAGTGAACGAATCAACTTATTGACAGATATGCCAACGTCAGGTGTGCTACTCATATCTGTACAAGCTTTGATGCATCGCGTTGCACCGCCTAGCTGGCTGATTGGACAACACTTTGATTTAGGTGTTGGTGATCAATTTGATATCCATACTCAACGTGAGCTACTAGCGAAAGCGGGCTACCGTGCGGTTGACAATGTATTTGAGCCAGGCGAGTTTGCAGTACGCGGTAGTATTATTGATATTTTTGCGATGGGTCAGCCATTTCCACTGCGCCTAGATTTATTTGATGATGAAATTGAGACAATTCGCTTTTTTCACCCGCAGACTCAGCGTACGTTGACCGATGATGATCTAAAGGCTATGGTCTCCGGTAATGATAAAAGTATGGGTCAAGAGTCGCTATCGTTGTTGCATAAATTGCCCGATATCTCAAAACCTATTAAGAAGTTTCAAATACTACCTGCAAAAGAGTTTCCTTTAGAAGATGGGAAAGACACTTTTCGCATGAATTTTGCTGCAATGTTCCCAAATGCTAGTAGCCGTAAATCTGAGTTACATAAAGATGTGATGGCAGGAATTGCGAGTAGTGGGCTTGAATATTATCAACCGTTGTTTTTTGATCTAGAAGATTGGCAGCAAGAGAGCAGCTTATTCAATTATTTGCCTAAAGATGCTTTGTTCATTACAGATGAGCTAATCAATGAGCGCCAAGCGGATTACTGGTCGCAAATCCAGCGCCGCTATGAAGAGCGTCGTCATGATATTGATAAACCTATCGTAGCACCAAAGCTATTGTATTTATTATCCAATACGCTGAATGAGCATTTAAACCAGTATCCACGAGTGATATTAAGTGCAAGAGAAGAGCTCGCATCTATGACAGATGTAGCAGATCTCAATGGTCAAGAAGCATCCGCATCTACTGTATTGCAAACCAAACAGCAAGGCCTAGTCACATTAAGCGCTCAAATGCCGCCGCAATTGACAGTAAACCACCAAAAGGCAGAACCTTTAACCA
>NZ_JBPYDC010000361.1:0-1162 GCF_051847575.1 Psychrobacter sp. 1U2 | reverse complement strand
AACGTAATAACTATAATAGATAATATTATAAGTAGTAATGCTGATAATACTTTAAAGATTATCGAAACTTGTATTGATAAAGAGCCTGAAAACTCCCAATACCAAGTTTTTAAATATTTGTTAAACTTAAATCAAGGAAGTATTAAACGCTTCAGAAATTTACCTAAAGATGTCAGAGATTCCTACTCTATCAAACTTAGCTATATGAGATATTATTCGAATCATAATCAGTTTGATAAATACGATGTGATAGAGACACTGATTGATAAAGATGAACGCTTAAAGCCTTCATTTATCATTCTATCTCTTGAATCTTCTCTGCTGAGATATGCTACATCTAAAAACCAACATCATTATATTGAAGCGGAGTTGAACTCCCTAGAACTGAATTTAAACATAAACCAGATTGACGTACCTTCATTAAAAAAGTATGCGATAAACAGCATTATTACTGCAAATTGCGTCATAAATAACGAAGAATCAGTTAAGCATTATTACAGACTAACGAAAACTACCCAATGTGGGATACTTCCAGAAACCATTATTAATCTCGTTTCATTTACTAAAAGAAACTCAGATAAAGTGTTTTTCTTAAAGGTTTATAAAGATCATTCTGAGTCAGAAATAATAAAATATTTGGTTGACGGCTTATATAATTTTGGTGAAATGGATAAACTAAATCATCTAATTGACTCGAATAGCGATATTGGAGAACCTTTAACTAACGAAATAAGGTCTTTTATTGCAGTTAACCAACTTAACAATATTAATTTTTTAAAACTTGTAGATGAGGTAGATTTATTTAGTACCAATACCCTTAGAGGCTTGGCTCTATTAGGTTTAAGGTTATATAGTACTAACGATGATAAATTTGATAAATTAAATAGAACTATATCTTCTATTAGTACGTCTGATAATGATCTAAAAACGTTACTAGCTGACTATTACTTTAAAACTAAGCAGTACAGAGCTTGTAGCGATACATTAGACACTCTTATCAATGAATCTAATGAAGAATATCTGTTAATTATCCAAATTCATTCTTTGATTGAAAGCTTTCAATATCAGAAGGCTAAAGACTTTGTAGATCAGAATAGTCATAAGTTTAATAAGTATCTTGGCGATTTTGCTAGTTTAGTTAGTAAGTTAGGTAACAAGACTC
>NZ_JBPYDC010000360.1:0-1164 GCF_051847575.1 Psychrobacter sp. 1U2 | reverse complement strand
ACAAAGCGGAGCTGTGTACTGAAATTGAAGAGTCGGTATTGCCAGTTGTTATTCTTGCGTCACGCTTTGATAGTATTACGGATTTACCAAAAGCATTAAAGCCAAGGCCGTTATTGATTGCTGCAGCGGCAAAATCTGCAAAGTCTAGCGAAAAACTAAGCAACCTACCCAAGCCGCAACGCGCTAATAATGGTGCTAGCATCAAATCTACTATTTTTTCTTATGCAGGCTTCAATAATACGCGCGGATTGTATCAACATGCAAGCGCTCAAGTATTCGTCAGTAGTGGCATCGGTACGCGTGGGTTGCCATTTCGTCTCCGTCGTCCTACCATTGATGTATTGACGATTCGTTAAAAGTAAGTAAAAATTTTATCAAGATTGATACTGGTTGTTAAACATACTTCTATACTAAAAGATTTAAGTTTTTATTCTCTACAAATAATAGCCAATTGACGCTCAATTGTTAGTGAGTGACTAAATCAAAATATGCTACACTATCGAGCATTTATAACAGTAGTTAATAATATTTATTTAGCCAAACATTCATCACAATTGAGTGTTGAGCGAACAGCATTAATATGAAGCAGGACAGTAGTCCTTGCATACGACCTATCATGTGATAGCTTTAATCAAAGCTAAGACAATACAGTAAGGCACAGTTATGAGTACAGCATACGACGATATCAAAACCCGACTACAAGGCTCAATGGTAGCCCTAGTGACGCCCATGCATCCTGACGGTACGGTCGATTATAAACGTCTTGCCAAGCTTATAGACTGGCAGATTGAGCAAGGCACTCATTGTCTCGTTGCAGTTGGAACTACAGGTGAGTCTGCGACTTTATCCATGCAAGAGCATAGTGATGTTATTTGCTACTTCGTCAAACATGTTAATGGCCGCGTACCAGTCATTGCTGGGACGGGCGCTAATAATACCATGGAGGCGATTAAGCTTACTCAAGATGCTAAGGAAGCTGGAGCGGACTGTGCTTTATTGGTTGCACCCTACTATAACAAGCCACCTCAAGAAGGCTTGTATCAGCATTACAAGGCTATTGCCGAAGCTGTGGATATGCCGCAGATGCTCTACAATGTGCCAGGTCGTACGGTTGTCGATATTGCCCAAGAAACCGTAGAGCGTCTAGCGGATATTGATAACATT
>NZ_JBPYDC010000359.1:0-1165 GCF_051847575.1 Psychrobacter sp. 1U2 | reverse complement strand
ACTCTCCAAAGAATAACCCAACCAAAAAGTCTCATACCTCAAATGTGACCTCTTTAGATTGGGATACGGTAACTTTATCCCTACTCGCTCAACATTTACAAGATATACCAAAAGCTCGTGTAGATATTCATCTGCATAAAAGTATAACTATCTAAACATGTTAAATTCTCTAGTAAAATGTTTTTTCCTGTAGGTCTTAATAAGTATATTTATGTCGTGATATTGATTAAAAGATCACTCCAGCATAATATCAACTGTGCATGCCTTTGAGCATAAATATTTTTTATTTAATATACCTAAACAGGAGAATTAATTATGTCAAATAATAATTCTAGCAAAAACAATACCAAAGACGAGAACAATAACGCGGTAACGGCTGTAGAGGTTGTAAAAGACGATACCGTAGTATTTGAAAATGGCAACTTTGAAGAATACAACGCTGAGCACGACTATCAAGAAGATAAAGATCAGGACAACAAGGCTCAAGACGATAAAACTAAAGACAAGAAAACTGATAATACTGCTAAAAATGATAAATCAGCAGATAACAAGTCTGAAAGCCAAGATAAATCTCAAAGCTCTAGTAAAGCCAAAGACGCTAATGCTAAGTCAGACAACCAAGGCAAAGCTGAAAGCGCTAGCAAAAATGAAAATGTTGAAAAAAATCAGAAATCTGATAAAAAAGAAGCATCTAAGAAAGACACTAAAGCTGAAAAAGATGATCAGTCTGACAAAGCTGGCGATACTAATAAAGAAAGTAAAACTAGCAAAGAAGACAAGACTCGCAAAAGTGACAAGTCCAACGATGCTAAAGAAAATAATGCCAAGCAGCAAGACGACACTGAACAAAATGACGCTGATGCAACAGAGCAGTCCAATGAGAACAGCGACTCTAGCATGTCGATGGCAGGTTTATTCCAATGGGCAAATAAGCTCAGAGAAGACTTTATGTCTGAAGCGATGGGCATGACTAATGGCGTTACCGGAAGAGCTACTGCTATGACGCTAGAGCGATTAATCGCTGTGGTAGATATGGAGCTTGCCGCTTTTGATAAAAGCGTTGACGTTGCCAAAAAACTCATCGCAAATGTAGAAGAAGAGCGCAGCAAAATTGCTAGTAGAAAAGAGAAGTACCAAAGTATGATTGATGATTTAAATCAAGAGT
>NZ_JBPYDC010000358.1:0-1166 GCF_051847575.1 Psychrobacter sp. 1U2 | reverse complement strand
CTAATCAGCTATTATCAATAAAGGACTATAGAGATGAGCCGATTTGCACTTTCTAAAATGAAATGTTCTAAAACGACATGCAGGTACGTCAAATTTTTAGGAGCGTTATCATTAATTATAGGTAGTATGACTGGTAGTCATGCTGCTAGCTATTTGCTAGAACCTGCAAATAGCAATGTACGCTTCGCTATCGATCATTTTAATACCTCAACTAATACGGGTGGCTTTTATAATCTGACCGGACAGCTAGAATACGACCAAAAGGCGTACACTGGCAATGTCTCTTTAGTCATTCCCATTAACACTTTAAATACAGGTAATAAAGCCTTTGATATCATCCTTAGAAGCGATGAATTTTTTGATATGAACAAGTATCCGCTAGCTTACTTTAAGTCTACTAAGTGGCATTTCGCTGATGACAATACGGGCGATGTGACCCGAGTCGATGGGGAGTTGACTATTCGCGATATTACTCATCCAGTAACGCTAACCGCTACTAAGTTCAATTGTTATTTTAGTTTTATAGCGAAAGGCTCAGTATGTGGTGGTGATTTTACGACAACCATTGACCGCAGAGAGTGGGATATCAGTAAGTATACGCGGCTAGGTATTACTGAACAGGTGGATTTAAATATTCAGATTGAGGCGGCTAAGCAGTAGTTTTTTGACTACCACTCTTTTAGTATAATAACTAATCGATAAAGGCCAAGACTTATTAGATAAGTTTTGGTTTTTTTTATGTCATTGAACCATCATTTGCCATACTATCGTTGCTCTCTTCTTTTATGTTCTAACCTTACTAAGATGAATAATATTCATCTTAAATTTAAATAGTATCGTTTTTATTCATGTCAGAGTTTGGGTATGATCTACCTCATACACAAATTTGGTTTTATCTTGAATAAAGGCAATCTATCATGAGTAAACAATTTACATATTCCATCTCGAGCATTCGTTTTGATGAAAACTATCAGCCTGCAGATAGCACACGTCTGACGACTAACTTTGCGAATTTGGCACGTGGCGAGAGTCGTCAAGAGAACTTACGCAAAACACTGACTATGATAAATAACCGTTTTAATGATCTCGCGCATCGGGATAACCCAACCGCCGACCGTTATTCTGTTGAAGTTGATATCATCTCTGCAGACTTAGATATCGAAGGC
>NZ_JBPYDC010000357.1:0-1168 GCF_051847575.1 Psychrobacter sp. 1U2 | reverse complement strand
AGATACGCTTTTGAGCGTTTGGCATAACCGGCGATCAAACTTTCGCTGGTATCATAAACATAATCTGTGCCAAAACGAAAGAAAGGGTACTTAAAGACGTTGGCCAGAATAATCATAATCGCCAGCTGCCAGCCGTATATAGCCCCCGCCTGCGTTGATGAAATCAGATGCGAGCCGCCGATGGCAGCAGTTGCCATCAAAATACCTGGCCCAAAGATACGCCAACTGAAGCCTTCTTTTTGAGCCTCTCTAACAGTATCAGGGTTATTAATTGGTTGTGTGGTCATAAGTACCTCGAAATGGTTAAAACGGCAAATTATCACTTACCTGTGTCAGCTTGCCAATGATCATTAAAAAATCGTTCTATTTAAGTCGGGCCGAAATATAAAACGATTCATATCGTATCGACTTTAGCACACCTATGCTATTCAGAATAATGATTATTCAAGTTATTATTACTATTTTTTTGCATTGCCATTACTGGTGGTTATCATAATGAATAAATAATATCAAGCATTAGCATTGTTTTTTTTGGCGGTTCTTTATACCATAATATGCATTCTATATCTGATAATTTCAGACTATTCTTATAATTTATAGCTTTGACCCAAATTTTTGCCGTCGATAAGTAATACCACGTTGTTCATAAACGGCGTAGATTGCGTCTAAAAGATTGGGGATTTTAGGGTGAATAAAGTCTTTTAGTGTATGCAAATACACAGGAGAGGTGATATTCTCATGAATTAAGCGCTGGTAACTGATTTGTTCGGTACGTACTGTGCGTAGGCTGGCTGGTACTAATGTAATTCCTTCGCTTGCCGCCACAAGTCCAAGCGCAACTTGTAAGTCGCTCACCTCAGTCGTCATTAGCGGGGTGATGCCATACCTTGCAAACAAGTGTAACAAAGGTTCGGTGACAGGTTCACTAACTGATAACGGTTCGCTGTCTGTCTCGCCACTTTTGGTCGATAGGGTTGTGGCTGCGGTAGTAGATACTGGTAAATGTGTTTGATGATATAAAATTAGGCGGTTGTTTGCCAAATCGATCAAGCGTTGATCTGTAGTATTGGCAAGTGGGTGGGCTTTGGGCAATGCCACCAGATAGCGCTCATGACGCAATAAAATTTGCTGTATCCAGGCATCTTGATGAGCAAAGCGGCCAAAGCCA
>NZ_JBPYDC010000356.1:0-1169 GCF_051847575.1 Psychrobacter sp. 1U2 | reverse complement strand
TGCAGCATAGGCTGAAAACGCAGCTAACGGTACAATAATCGCTAGTGCTATTCCAGTGTGTTTAATCAGACTATTCATAAATATACGCTCCGGTACTTCGTCATTTAAGCCCGTAGAAGTAAGATCGTTATTTATTGATTTCTCACTGCCTGAAAGCAAATGTATAGACTTATTATAGTTGGCATCATTGCTAGCATTACTATAATTATTCGCTGTATTTACATCATCTGTTAAACGCTTGTTAACCAATTGATGATTTTGCCCAGACTGAGAACCGGCTGCCTGTATGTCAGAATATTCTGACGTAGGTAACTTGTTGGTTTTCATAAAAATACCATTATTTTTGAATTAATAGTGCTGTTTATTAGTCGATATAAATATGGTTATAGTAAGACTTATAATCAGTTGCTTACCCCATACTTTTATCTCACATAATTTTTAACTGTAATATTAAAGATATAATGGAAATCGGAACAGTGTAGCATTGTAGGGAAAAGCAACCGTTTGTAAATAATATTGTCTTTGTCAGTAATACTAAATACATAGTAACTGGTATGTAAAAGGTTTAATGAAAAACGATAATAGACCATGGTAAAGAAAACGATGCTATTTTTCATTCATAAGCTTAAAGAAACTGCCGGATACCAGCTATACTCGTGGCGCCATACTGCTTCGCTTGAGTAAATAAATTGGGCGATAATCCACCCAAACCAATGACAGGCGTATCTGAAAGTGCTGCTAGATCTGACCATGCCTCCCAGCTTAAAGGCTTAGCATCAGGATGCGTTTGAGTGGCCAGTACAGGGGATAAAAAAATACCAATGACTGGTGACTCTTGTCGCTCTAAACGACTATTGGCAAGTTTATTGGCTGCATAAATACTACTAGCATCATGACAACTTACTATTAATGGATGATGTAAAGATTGCAATTGAGCAGCATTATCTTTAACTTCGTCAGCCCACTGTAGTAACGATGTCTGTGTTAGATGGTACGCTATAATTTGATGACTAGATGCTGGGTGATGGTTTGAATAATGTTCGTTGATGTCATTAGGCATAATGACTTTAATATCTGGTCGCTGACCCATCAGCTGCTTTGCAACGTTCTTTGAGCCTATATCTTGGACTCGAATATATACCCAAGCATCTGACGCTATGTGAGCTTGA
>NZ_JBPYDC010000355.1:0-1169 GCF_051847575.1 Psychrobacter sp. 1U2 | reverse complement strand
TCACTAACGGCAGTAGATTGAACGAAGAGTTAAACAAGCTTATTGCAGATAATTTCGACAGCATCGGATTTAGCGTCGATTCATTAAATGAGCAAACAAACACGGAAGTTGGCAGAATTGAAAAAAACAAATCGATGAACATCGGCAAGGTTTTAGACGACATAGGCAGCATCAGAGATTTAAGCTCAAGTATTGATATAAAAATTAATACAGTGGTCAGTAGTTTGAACAAATCAGAAAATTTATCAAGTTTTATTGATAGAGTAAAACCTAACAAATGGAAAGTATTTAAAGTTCTACCAGTTAAAACGTCACAATATAATGTTTCTGAAAGTGATTTTTTAAAATTTTTAGATAGACATAAAGATTTCGCACATATTATCTCTTCAGAAGATAACGATGAAATGACTGACTCTTACCTCATGATTGATCCTGTAGGAAGATTTTTTCAAAACTCTTCCTTTGGTGAAGAGTATAACTATAGTCGACCAATTATAGAAATTGGTATCGATGAAGCTTTAAAAGAAATAGAGTTTAACGCTCAGAAGTTTCATAAACGCTACGAAAACAAACAAATTAAATTGGTAGAAGTCATGTAATGGTTAGAAACCGGCAGTACCCCAAAAGAGCACCGCAATCATCTAAAAATTATCCTCTAAACCAAACCTAACCCCGTACATCCACCACATAACGCCCGACCGTCTTACTCGCTATAAATCGATCTAAGTACTCAGGCGTTTACTCAAGGGTAATCTCTTCGCCATAACCCTCTAAATTATGTAGTTTCATATCGGTTGAAACGCGCTCCCAAATAGCTTTCTTACCGTCCAGTGGAATATAGACCGAATCGATACTGAGTAGGGGTCAGGTAATCCCCCGATTGGATGCATTCTATTGCACAAATCGCAAACTTAATGAATGGCGCGAGGAACTTTAGGTTTGCCAAGAGCACATTCCAGCGCGTCCCGATCCCAATCACCGAGATTTGCAGCAGCCTCATAAGTTGATTGTAAAAACGCCATAAGCGTGGCATCTGGATCGTCGCTCGTTCGCACAGCATCATAAGGTAGCAAAAACTCTCCAAGGTCTTTATCAAACCTTGCTTCTGCTGGTTCTACTTTTTGATCAGCAAAACCGTCTAGTCCCGGATAGGTGTAGGAGTAGAACAT
>NZ_JBPYDC010000354.1:0-1169 GCF_051847575.1 Psychrobacter sp. 1U2 | reverse complement strand
CTCACTTTTTTTGTGTTTGGGGTTTGGTTTCGTGTGGGAGCTAATCCCTGAGAAGCGTTAAAAAATTGCATTGCAATTTTAGCTTCGCAAGTGAAAATTCCTTAAAGGGAATTTTCTGTTTCGCTACTATCTACCAGTCTGGGCGCGGCGCTGGCTACGGTTTGGGTCGTCGCTTGCTTCGCGTCGCCACCCCAAAACCTAGCCGTCGCAACTTGCCCAAACCAGTAGGATACCGCTACAGTCGGGGCTAAACAGTGCCTCCGAGTAAGTATTATAAGTCTTCTACATAGTTAATCTGCTGGTTCATGAAGTTGGTCTAAATTACCTAAATCAATAGGTGTTACACTTAATCCGCGCTGATACTCTTTATACCAAAGAGGGTATTTATTTTTTGCTATATTAATAATTTCTTTCTTTATTGCATTATATATATGTGCAATTTTTTGATTCGTAGAAATATCGCCACTTTCATATATATTACAGATAGTATCGTTTGGAATCTCAATTACACCATTTTCGAAGTATATAAAAGGAAATATGAACAATTTTTCAAGTTTTGAGTTGGAGTTTAAATCTTCCAAGGCTAGAAAGGTTTCTTTATTTAAAAACGATAAATTTACCATGTCGAATTTATGAACAAACTCAAGAGGATATAAGTCTGAGTTCATATAATCTTTAATACTAAAGTTCCGTGAGTCTAGTAAATAATTAATGCCTAACAGATAATTATCACTAATAAATATAGGTGAACTTAGTGTGCTATCATTACTAATAATTGGCTCTTCAGTCAAATATTCGCTTTCCAAAGAACCTTTATAATATATTGTACTTATAAAATTATATTGCGCAGAAATACCTAAGCCATCTTTCATAACATTATATTTTCTAAATCCATTATCTAAAAGAACTCTAACAAAATACTCGTTACCCAAAGTAAGTCTTAGTAGATCAGATTTAATATAAATAACACCATTTTCTTGTAGAAGATTAGCTATGGACTCGTTTTTTATTGAATTGCCTGTAGTAAAACCCATTGAATCAATTACATCAGAAAATTTGTAATGTTCGTTTAGAGGATACTTTTTCCAATTATTATCTAGAGATTCTTGTAGTCCAGTGAGCATTAGAAATAAAGAGGTTTTATTGATGTCATTGTTCAGTAGCCTAAG
>NZ_JBPYDC010000353.1:0-1171 GCF_051847575.1 Psychrobacter sp. 1U2 | reverse complement strand
ACTTTCTAGACACACCATGAAAACCGTCACAACCAGCAACATAATCACAGTCTAGACGCAGAGTTTCATCTTGATGCTCATAAGTTACGTACGGATTGTCTGATTCAATATCATGCAACTGCACGTTAGCAGCTTCATAAATAGTGACGCCCCCAGTCTTTTCACGCTCTGCCATCAAATCGCGTGTGACTTCGGTTTGACCATAAACGATGACCTGTTTACCACCGCTATACTTCTCTAGGTCTAGGTGATAATGCTCTCCTTGAAAACTAAAGTCCGTTCCGGTATGAATTAAGCCATCTGCATCCATACGAGCGCCAGCACCAGATTCGCGGATCAAATCTACAGTACCTTGTTCTAAGACGCCTGCACGAATACGACTTAATACGTATTCTCCTGACTTTCGTTCTAAAATAACATTATCAATCCCAGCTTTGGTCAATAACTGACCAAGTAATAACCCGGATGGACCTGCCCCGATGATAGCTACTTTTGTTTTAGTCATGAAATCCCTCTCATTGTCTAATTAGATGTGGTTCTTTGAAATACCCAACTTAAAAATCAAAGAACACGGTTTCGTTATCACCTTGCAAGTAGATATCAAAACGATAGCGTGGCTGATTATTACCCGCTTCTTTTACCGCTATCAGTGTATTGCGACGCGCTAATGAAGGTACCGCGTTTAAGATTGGACAGTTATCATTATGCGCCTGCTCATCTTCAAAATAAGCTCTGGTTTGTAGATGCAAATTGATACCTCGTGCAAACACGGCGATATTGACATGCGGGGCCATCAGCTTACCATTAAAGTCTACTGGTCCAGGCTTGATGGTATTGAAATGAAAGCCTCCATCTATGGCGCAAGCGCTGCGTCCAAAGCCACCAAAGGGTTTTTTATTGTCAAAACTAGCGATATAATTGCCATGGCTATCGGCTTGCCACATCTCAATCAAAGCATCATGCACCAGCTCACCATTGCCATCATAGACTCGGCCGACCAATTCAATATGCTCACCCTCAGCTCCTTCTTTAGCTAAGTCTTCCCAGATTTCATCTTCTCGCGATGCAAACCCGGCGATCTCTAAGGCCAAACCGATATGCACAAAAGGACCCGATGTTTGTGAGGCTGTTTCGCGCAATATACCTGTGTCATCTTGTAGTTTATATTGAC
>NZ_JBPYDC010000352.1:0-1174 GCF_051847575.1 Psychrobacter sp. 1U2 | reverse complement strand
GAGATGACATTTTGTGTCAGGAGGGGTCAGACAGTGATAGCAAGAATGATAAGAAGATAGTAAAGCTTTAGTCCCATTCTTTACCAGTGCCGCAGGTTGCTACGTTATTGGTGTCAATACGGCACTTATTACCTTCATGATTAAGCGTAAGCCTGCCGTCATTTACCATACGCTGCCCAGTCACAGGCGTTGCAGTCACCGTCCAATCACTATCACCCAAGGTCGTTGAACTGTTTGGCGTTACGGTAACGGTATATAGTGCCGTGCCAGCGATAGGGAAGTTTGCACTACCATCAGCCGCGACAGTGCCTGACAACACCGAGGACAGCGGTATTCTGTCATAACGTTTATAGTTTATTTTATTGGACTCAATGCGGGTGGCTATTTGCTGCATCTCGCTCATCATATCCGCTCGATTGGTTCTCTCGACATAGCCTTGATAGCTAGGAAAAGCAATGGCCGCTAGTACCCCGATAATAGCGACGACGATCATCAGCTCTATCAAGGTAAAGCCTTTTTGGGGCAAGTGTTCGTTCGGTGACAAGTATGTCTTGCTCGCTGGCTTGTTCAATGAATATATCACCACGTTGTCTCCCCTGCTCCGCAATCGGTATCTGTAATATCAAATGCGATATTATTCGCGCAGCGTACGCCTTGGCTACTTAGCATAAAGTTATCTGCGCCTGTCATATTGATAGGTGTCGCCATCATGACCCAGCCCATAGCACGCTCACTACCTTCATGTAAGGGACTAAACGCTGCTGGACTGCCTGCGATATGTCCAAGGCGAATCGTATAACGAGGATTGTTGGCAGGCCAGCTGATCGCACCTGTCGAACTTGCGATCGTATCTGCCTTTGGTTCGAAGCCTTTATAAGTTAGCGCTTTGGCGCGCCATTGCTCAAGCTCAGTTGCGAGCGATAGCATCTTACGCTGCGTATCTGCCTCAGCATTACGCACGACATAGGCGCGGTAACTGGGTACAGCGATGGCCGCTAGTATGCCGATAATAGAGACCACGATCATAAGCTCTATTAACGTAAAGCCTATCTGCCGAGTAAAACCGCTGTTGGCTCTCATTAGCATTTTAATGTTCCATCCAGCTCAATGGATTGATACGTTTATCGGTATTGATACCACTATTGACCCCGCAGGTAGGTCCGACGCACTCATC
>NZ_JBPYDC010000351.1:0-1175 GCF_051847575.1 Psychrobacter sp. 1U2 | reverse complement strand
AGTGAATGAGCTAGTTGAGCAAGGTCTCTTGATAGATGATCCTAATCTGTTGCGACCAACTTTATTAGGTCATCGGTATTTAAACCAGATATTGCGTGCTTTTTTATGATGTTTGTAGGCTCAAGCTGTTATGCATTTGCATAGATGACCATTATCTATAAATTACCACTTTTAAAAACCAAAAAAAGGACTTACCAAAAGGTAAGCCCTTTAAATACAGAATCTAAAAATTTAGCAATTAGATTTTGTTTTGTACGTCTTGTGCACCACCACTTACTGCTTCGCCAGCACTTGATACGTCTTGGCCTAGGCCTTTAAAAGTGTTGCAACCAGTCAATACAAACATAGCAGTCAAAGATGCGATAATTACTTTTTTCATAATAATGTTCCCAAAATGGATAGGTTTATTCGAGTAATAATAAGCATGTTGCTTAGGTATTACCAACGATGTGCAGGATAAATGGCAATATCATGATATCAGTTAGGCATAAATAAATAGGCTGTTCTGATATCATCAAACTGTCTTGATATCCATTGAAGCCATGATAATCAAAGTTAAAATCTGTGCCCAGTATCAAAATGTAATTATTGACAATAAACTGTAACTTTTAATTACGGTTAGTAGTTAGCTGGTTTACATAGCTGTCAGTTGACGATAGTGCATAAGAACAACATTGGACCAGTATGTCGCAAATAACATCAATCTTTTTAATCCTATTATGGAAATTTTATGACCATTCATATCGTGCTAGTGGCACCCAAAATGCCTAGCAATACTGGCAATATTATTCGTTTATGTGCCAATAGTGGCGCGCAGCTACATTTGGTGCAGCCACTAGGCTTTGAGCTGGATGATAAAAAGTTACGCCGTGCTGGATTGGATTATCATGAATACGCACACTTGCAAGTGCATGCTGACTGGTCAGCAGCGAAGAAAGCATTATTTGAGGCAGATTGCCAGACAATCACAGCGCTGACGACCAAGCTTAGTAAACCGTTTTATGATTATGATTTTATGGTGCAATTAGATACTAGTACCGACAACATACCAGCGGTAGCGCCTAGCGTAGCACTGGTTTTTGGTTCTGAAACCGCAGGTCTAGCGGATGATATACGTGAAGATATTGGCGCTAATAATTGGTTAAGACTGCCAATGTTACCTGATTCTCGCAGTC
>NZ_JBPYDC010000350.1:0-1175 GCF_051847575.1 Psychrobacter sp. 1U2 | reverse complement strand
TGCCACTACCCCATCAGTCGGTGCGGTAATGGTATGTTCGATTTTCATTGCTTCAATAACAGCGAGTGGCTCACCTTTTTTGACTGTGTCGCCGACTTCTACTTTAAATGCCACTACCTGACCTGGCATTGGTGACTTTAAGCTGCCGACCGCTGCAGACTCTTCGCCCACGTGCGCCATGATATCGATCAGCGTAATCTCGTCACGACCGCTGTCGGTGAACACATAAACGATCTCATTATGTACCCAACTTTGAGCGCTAATACGTGCGCCATCAATCCATAAAGTATGATTATGTGCGTCGCTGCTGGCATAACTCACATCACTCTCATAAATACTTTCTGTCTGAGCGGCTACATTAACATTATTTTGAGTATCGTTACTTGCGATCTCTTTTTCAATAATCAATGTAAAGCTGCTGGTATTTTCAGCACCCTTTTTGCTGTCAGAATAATGTGCATTGTGCCAATTGCTAATACGAGCGCTATAAGATTGCTCATCATAACCCAAGCTAAACGATCTTGTATAATCGTTATAAGCACGAAAACCAGTAGGCTTACTAAATGGATCTGCATCTGTACCTTGGGCAGCGCCTTCACTGGCAAGCTGCTGCGTAATAGCAGTCACAACCAGCGTCGATAACTCAAGCGGATGCTGATTAAACAACTCATCATGCTCACGTTCAATCAACGCAGTATCAAGATTGGCTTTACTAAATGACTCAGTATTAAGAATATAACGCAAAAACGCCACATTCGTCGGTAAACCAACGATGCGCGTTTGTCCCAGTGCTCGATCGAGTTTCGCCAATGCTTGCTCGCGCGTTGGCGCATGAACGATAAGCTTTGCAATCATAGAGTCGTAAAACGGGCTGATTACATCACCTTCGCGTACACCATCATCGATGCGCACGCCTGCGCTGTCATTATTAATTATAAAGGTACTATGTTCAGGCTTTTGATAGGTAAATAAAGTACCTGTCGCTGGTAAGAAGTCATTGTCAGGATTTTCAGCACAGATACGCGCTTCAATCGCATGACCATTGATCGCAAGCTCATCTTGCGTTTTTGGTAATGGCTGACCTGCCGCGACCAAGAGTTGCCATTCAACCAAGTCTACACCAGTAATGGCCTCACTGACTGGATGCTCAACTTGCAGACGGGTGTTCATCTCCA
>NZ_JBPYDC010000349.1:0-1177 GCF_051847575.1 Psychrobacter sp. 1U2 | reverse complement strand
GCATGGTTGACGCAGCAATTAAGTTTAGCAGTACAAAAGGGTTGGCTAATTGATGCATGATATTTAATATGCTAACGGTTTATTGAGGGGTGATGATGAAATTTTTAGAGCTAAAAATACCTCCAGTCGCACAAGTGCTTGCAACAGGGGTGGCAATGTACGGCGTGTCGAAAACGCTGCCAATGCTACAAACCGTTATACCAGGCGCAAAGTGGCTGGCAGGCGGGTTGACGCTCACTGGTATCGGCATTGGTATTATGGGTGTAAACGAGCTTAAAAAGGCGCAAACCACGGTCAATCCGCATAAACCAAATAATGCCACAAACCTTGTTACCGGTGGAATTTATCAGTATACACGCAATCCGATGTACTTAGGGTTGACGCTGGTGCTATTGGCTTGGGCGCTGTATTTGGCACATCTTTTGGCTTTTTTTGTCATTCTTATTTTTGTGCTGTATATGACGCGCTTTCAGATTATTCCAGAAGAGCGCGTGATGCAGCAAAAATTTGGCAAAGCATATCAAGCGTATCTAAAGAAGGTACGGCGTTGGATATGAGATATGGTAAGTAGAATGTTTCATTATTAACGAATGGACAAACAAATCAGGGAGATAATGTCATGGAAATGAAGAGCATACCGTTTGGGGTTACCGACTGGACAGAAATAGAAGCAGTAGAAGTTAAAGGCGAGACTGGCACAGGATATTGGAAAACATGTGAATTTAACAATATCAATGTGCATATGGTTGAGTATTCTGCAGGCTATCTTGCTGATCATTGGTGCTATAAAGGGCATATTTTATTCTGTATTGAAGGAGAGCTGAATACCGAACTAAAGGATGGTCGTACCTTTACTTTAACATCAGGAATGACTTATCAGGTGGCGGATGATACGATTGCCCACCGCTCGTCAACGCAGACAGGCGCTAAGTTATTCATCGTCGATTAAACCTACTGTGCATTGTTTAATGGGATTTATCACAGTCGAGGAGTAATAGTTTTGTCTGAATTAAAGACTGTTGGTCTTTTCTTTTTAACCGCACTTGCAGAGATTGTCGGCTGTTATCTGCCTTATTTGTGGTTACGAGAAGGTAGATCGGTTTGGCTTCTTGTCCCTGGAATACTTAGTTTGGCAGCCTTTGTGTGGTTGCTGACGTTGCATCCAACTGCAGTAGGC
>NZ_JBPYDC010000348.1:0-1179 GCF_051847575.1 Psychrobacter sp. 1U2 | reverse complement strand
ACGTGGCTGGCAATAAATACCGCAAACAAACCTAAGAGTAAGCTTTTACGCTCAAAGCGACTGGTCAGTAGCATCAGCGGCAATGACATAGCCGCGACAATCCACGCATAAAGCGTCAACATCCAGCCAGTCTCAGCTGTAGTGATAGAAAAATCTTGGGCAATGTCACTGAGTAGGGCGACGGGGACAAATTCTGTGGTATTCATGATAAAGGCACTGACGCCCATCAAAAATACTTGAAAATACTGAGTCCGGCGAGCATCTGGGCTCGCCTCAATGTTGTGTTTCATAAGATCCAATACAAGAAAATGCTAGAGCGTGTCCTCACTCGATAAATAATAAAAATGAGGACAAGCCCTAATACGATAAGAAGATTAGCCAATAAAGGGGTAAAAAATGCTGTGTGGTAAACACCTTTGGCAATATAGGAATGGCGAGGCAAGATACCAAGACCGTGACATTAGTTAAAGGGATTTTTTGCTAATGATTGTTAATGAGTAGTTTAGCGTTATATGTTACGGACTAACAATAATTCTAAAAAAGAAGCACACATATCAGTATTTATTTCTTAGCAGTTGATGTGCTATTATCATTCAACAAACTATCGTGGGTTTAACAGTTTTGACATCGCTAACCATACTTATAATAAATGGTGGCGTACAAACCTTGCAACTTCCAGCGCGATATAAAACAATCCTGGTAAAGCGCATGAGCCTGTACTCCGACGTCCTCATTTGTGCCTGATATCATAATTTTTGTCGGAGTTATAGGAATCTAAGGTGTTCAATATCATGAGCCAATCAACCAATCCATCCAAATATACCCGCCGCTATCATCCGCGTCATCCACTGGCTCAGTATGCGATTATTCAAATAGAGACGCTTGAGCTGCGTGCGCAGGACATCATCAAAACCATGGGTTATCCTTTAAAGCATACTATACCTGCTTGCGAGCGCTTACGTCATGTATTGTGTCATCGCTATCTTGGGCTTGATGGTAGCTATATGGACAAATATTTTACAGCTGATGAGTTTTTAGCAAAGCTATTCACGATACTTGAGTTGCCTTATGAGCCATTTGCAGAAGATATCGCACAGATTAAATATGAGTTGGGACATGACCCTAATTCTCTACCAAAGCATCACTTACAAGCAGAGGTAGGTTTTGACTGTGTCGATA
>NZ_JBPYDC010000347.1:0-1179 GCF_051847575.1 Psychrobacter sp. 1U2 | reverse complement strand
CTAATAACTTAGCAATACTTGGTGTACCGCGACCTACAATAACGATTCCAATTGCAACGAACACAAACGCAAGTATCATAGAAGCAATCGTCATACCTACATCATAAGTCACTGGCATCTGCATATCGACTGCCATCATACCGATATAATGCATTGACCAGATGGCACCACCAATAGCGATGGCAGATAAAGCTACCCAAAAATACAGATCTGCGCCTGGCTTTGCAGCTGGAACACGAATAGCAAGGTTTAAACCAACATAAGAGCCAAATACTGCAATCGCGTATGAGACAAACACCAAAAGCATGTCATATTGAACTTCAATCATTTTTTTATCCTTCATATGTAATAAAAGTTGAGCATAAGACCATGCTGGTTTGGTTGAACCGAGGTGCTTAATACATCTACTATTTTTGTTTATAGCGGCTAAACTAACTATGAGCGACTATTTTATCTAATGTTAAACTCACAAGTATTGTTACCTCCAGCTCCACAGCTGGTCTCCTCAACACTTGCTTTACCTACTGCAGGATTGGCCGTTAAAAAGCCTTCTATGTAACCTACTACAAAGTCACAACTTGAATGACTGCTAGTTGACGAACCACAAAACGGACATCTAATTAAACTAATCATGTTTTCATTAGCTTTAACTTTAGCAAAACTTTTCAACGCTGGAACAAGCTCTCGACTGATGGCAACAGATTTTTTTAACGGACTCCCAAGCGCATAATCGCGTTGATAGATACCACCGCCAACCTTACGGCCTAGTTCGTGTAACGCAGTCGCACGCTTATTGTCTGCTAAACTGTCAGCGTATTGGTTGACCACATTAACTATATTGGGATATTGAGCACCGATAGTCGCCAAAACATCTTTTTCATCCATCGCTTTTTTGGTTGGTGCTTCAGTTTCTTCGTCAGAGATTTCTAAATTGAAGAGCGTACAGCCTGCGATAGAGGATAAGTCGTCGACCAGATCAGCTTGTGTTTTTGATCCTTGACTTCTAGCGACCACATGAATAATATTTCCACCGTTTTCTGATGGTTCTTGTTTTTGCGATACTAGTTGATAACCTGCTTTAATAAGAGGCGAGATTACGTTAACTAGGCGAATGCGTTCAGACGACGTTTCTAATGCACAAGAGAATTTCAAAGACCACTCCTTTTTTTGTATATATAG
>NZ_JBPYDC010000346.1:0-1180 GCF_051847575.1 Psychrobacter sp. 1U2 | reverse complement strand
TATATGGGGATTGATTGCTATACTATCAAACTTGAGGTTGATTTTTAAGCCATAAAAAAATGAAAGCAAGACGGAATACTATGACAATTATTATAGGCATTGATCCTGGCTCACGTATGACGGGCTACGGGGTTATTCAGCAAACGGGCGACAAGCTAACTTATATTGATGCAGGTACTATCCGTACTGACACAAAAGAGATGCCTGAACGTCTTAAGCGTATCTTTAATGGTCTAACTCGTATTACCCAGTATCATCTAAAATATGCCAATGAACCTATTTATGCTGCTATTGAGCAAGTATTTATGGCAGAAAACCCCGACTCTGCGCTCAAGCTTGGGCAAGCTCGCGGCGCTGCTATTGCAGCAATGGTCGCACTGGATTTAGAAGTATCAGAATATACCGCCCGTCAAATCAAACAAGCAGTTTGCGGTTACGGTGCAGCAGCTAAAGAGCAAGTACAAGAAATGGTTTGTCGAATATTATCTTTAGATGTGGTGCCACAAGCAGATGCTGCTGACGGCCTAGCCTGTGCTATCTGCCATGCGCACTCTAGTCATTCGATGAATAAATTATTGCTCAATAGCTCTATGCGTGGACGCGGTGCTTCTAAGAAAAAGGGCCGCTGGCGTCTAACCGAAGAGGACTTGGGGAATTTGCGTTAAGCACTTGTTTGTCCTATATATGAGCGATCAAGCAACACATTGTAATATCGGTAACCATTAAACAAAAAGCACGCGCTATCGCTATATAGGCACGTGCTTTTTATGGCCATGTTTTGCTTTTTAAGCTACTGTATTTAACTGGATACCGAACTTTCTATCACCATATCAAGCACATAAGCATACTTTGTATCTGTGTCGCCATCCGCTGCAAGCTTATAACGCTGCAAGCGCAATATTTCATCATGACCAGGGTTATGCTCATAACCTTCAATATTACCTTTGAACGCTGTCCACTCACCTTCGTCTATCTTAATACCTTGATCATCATAGGTAATAGGTTTTACTTGTAAACAACTCTGCGCCTTATCATTGGGGCAAAGTTTTGTGTTTGCGTCCACTGCCCAAAATATTGTTTCACCTCTACTATTATATTTTGCTTGCGCTGTCATTCTGCCTCTCCAAACGAGAGTAGTGCTGTCGCTTGTGATTTGAGTAAGAGTTGGAGGCGCCTCATT
>NZ_JBPYDC010000345.1:0-1181 GCF_051847575.1 Psychrobacter sp. 1U2 | reverse complement strand
CTTTATGATTATGTTTGATGACCGTATCAGTAAGCATTTAATCTAAATGGCAGTTACACAGAATCTGGGATGGTCTCCATGACCTGAACTCATACCCCTAATTTTCTCTAATGATTTTTCTTCAAGTTCTTCCTTTGTATAATTAACTAACTCTTTTAAATTCATTTCAGAAAAATTACTATCAGACTCTAAGGTTTGAATTGCACTTAACCATCGATTTTTTTTCAAATGAAGACATATTTTGAGTGCTTTAATAAACTCAAAATACAACTCATCAATATTTTTAAGACCTTCTTTTTTGTTATCACTCTTTAAGCCTATGTAGCTATAACGAGTACCTTTTGTGGGATCATTCTGTTCTTTATAAGGTTTAAAAGGATCAAACGCACTAAATGAAACTGAAACCATTCTACTGAAGTAACCCTTGGAGATATCTACCTCTCCTAAATAAAATTCTTCAGTAACAAATCTATAAGTTGGACTCTGAATTCCTATCACCGCATCAATCATCCCATTCAATATAGTAGTTTTCCCTATACCATTTCTACCAATAAGCACGTGAATATTAGTATTAGGCTTGGACTCTGGATAAACTTCAAAATCTAGAGCAATATCTGAAAAACTATCCATATTTTCACGTAAAAACTTAAATTTAAACTCAGTTAATGGAGCGTTACCTTTTAATATTCTATTATATTGGTTTTTTATAGTCGTTAAACTGACACTCCTCAACAAAGATGTCTCGAAAACTGATTCATCTTCAATATCTCTAATAATATCAGTATTATATGCAACATCTCTAAGAGAGATTAATATAGTTCTTTTTAAACTTTCTGTAAGCTGGTTAAATTTACTATAGTAGTCAACACTTCCACCTATGGAAAAATATTTTTTATCCAAATTCATAAACTCTTTATCGATTATAGAGTAAGTATGTTGAGATTCTTCTTGTCCTTTAAAAGCTATTTGAACTAGACCCATCTCATGCTTTTTACCCTGTTCATCGAATATAACTAAAGAAAAAGTAGTATAAAAACCATAGTCATTCCAGTTATCTTTTACAAGAACAACTTTGCTTATAGAGCTAGAAGGTACATTCCAAGGTGAACCGCCCCGGGATTGTCGGAGACTTAACATTCTGAGAGAATACGACAATGAAAACACGAAACTACACTCCTGAG
>NZ_JBPYDC010000344.1:0-1183 GCF_051847575.1 Psychrobacter sp. 1U2 | reverse complement strand
CACACAGACACGCTTAGAAATGCTATGCCGTTTTTTTCTTAACCAAATATCGATAAAGTGTCATATTTGTGGGCGTAGCATCATCGCTATCAATGGTGATTTCATCAGGATCAGCATTTAAGTGTACGTTTTCAGCCAGTGTTTCTTGATGTACAAGCTCATGACCGAGATGACGACAAAAATTAGGAATATCACGCGTCGTCGCAGGATCGGTTGCAAGAATTTCAATGATATCGCCGCCATCGGCTTTACGAATAGTTCGATGCAGCATCATAACCGGCTCCGGACATATAAGTCCTTGGGTATCCAAATGATGATGGATCGCAATGTCAGATATTGAAGTAGTCATAGTCGTTATATTAAAAATAAGTAGTAAATTTAGAAATTGCTGTCGATTGAAGACTCTTTAGGAGCTTGTGGCAACTTTTCATCAGTTACATGTTCGTTTCCAAACTCTTCTTCAGTTTCTGCTTCGGCTTCCAAAAAGTTAAAAAAGCGCTTAAAGTTTGCTTTAAATAAAAATGCCACTCCAAGCCACGATGCCAGTCCCAACCAGGCAGTATCAGCAAATAACAGCCCACCGACCAGTACGACTGTAGATACACCAATGCTTAAAGCAATCATTGAAGGTTGGTTTAAGCGATAACGGTAAATAACAAAACCATCATAAATAGTGATAGGTATGGTCAATGCTATCAGCGCATAAGGCAAATTAAAAAACAGTCGATAAAGTAGCTGATTGTCATGGAATGCTTTAATACTAGCAATAGTGCCAAAGACCATAAACGCGATAATAGCAGCGTAAATAAGATAAATCGCTATTTGATTGGCACGCTGTGCACCTTTAATACGTGCGATAGCGAGCGGGGCAAAACCGTATTGCGTTGGTTGGTCTGAAACATTGGTCATAACGATCAGTCATTTGTTCGTAAAGGTTTATAATACTTTATTTAACGGCGGTATGCTTAGACAAAGCATAGAATTGGGTCAGAACATCGTCTTTGAATGAGCGCAACATTCGACTGTCTAATGATTCAACTAATCAGGTTTTATTGCACTGATGGCCATGCTGCTATTTGGGTCGATAAAGTACGTTGATAATAAAATACAGGCAGAGATGTCGTCGATTGGGTCACGCTCATTTCGAATCCAACCGTTTTCCCAAGCGATCTCTCTTGCAGCC
>NZ_JBPYDC010000343.1:0-1186 GCF_051847575.1 Psychrobacter sp. 1U2 | reverse complement strand
TAGACCGTGAATGGTTTCATTAGCACAGTAATGAAAATAAGCCGCATCTTTGCTCAGATTCCAATCGCTTTGGGTTGGCACATCGGTAAAGTTACTGTCTTTGCCAGTTGCGACCAAATTAACCTTACCGAGGCCTAGATTCGCATAACGCTGCGCCTCTTTGATGGCTTTGCCTGACCATGCACCGGTAGTCAGATAGTCACCGCGTCCTCCATTCAATAGGTTCAATGGAATCGCTGAAAACTGTAAGCTGGCACCACCTTGCAAAAATAGCACCTTATAGTTATCTGGAATATCCATCAATGCGCGCAATTTCGCCTCTGCTTTTTCGGTAATCGCGACATATTCTTTGCTACGGTGGCTCACCTCCATGACTGACATACCGCGGCCTTGCCAATCAAGCAGCTCACTTTGCGCACGCTCTAGCACTGCGGTCGGTATAGTGGCGGGTCCAGCTGAAAAGTTAGGTACACGGTTAGAAGCGGCTTTACTGGTCATAATCCATATCCTTGATATGATGAAATCATCGTTGTTATATCATCGTTATTATATAGTTTTAACAGCTAGTTTTTTAAACGTCAGCTTTAAAACCCCTTTAGTCTTATCTCTATTTTTAATAGCCATTGCGGTAAACACTTAACTCTGACTTGATAACTGTTCCCAAAGCTGACGCTTAAGGTTACTATCAGCGAGCATCTCATCCAAGGTAGCTAAAGCGGTAAGATTAGGATGCTCAAGGCCTTCAGGCAGTGTGGTTAATGAGATAATTTTTATCTCTTCACTACGGCCAATCTTAAACACATATCCCGCAAAACTAGCATTGGCAAGCTCGGCAGTCTCCATACCTTCACATATCGGAAACGACGTTGTTTCACAAGTGATTGACAATGCTTGCGTGATATTTTGCCATAGCTTTTCGCTGTCATTGTTGAGTGCTTGAATATCAACCAAAATTACCCAATCGCCATAGCGACCACCTTGCAAGTCAAATGGTGCTACCTTTTTAAGGCTATTATCATTATTGGTTTCGGCAATATTATTTTGATTGATAGACGTAATGGAAGTTGTCGTAACTGTTTCTATTAAAGGGGCAACCGCTTGCTCAACGTTTTGTGATATTTGTTGTAAACTATCTTCAGAGTCGCTGGCGCTTGGAGAGTGCGCTGCATGGCTTGTCGTACTGTCA
>NZ_JBPYDC010000342.1:0-1186 GCF_051847575.1 Psychrobacter sp. 1U2 | reverse complement strand
GTACAAACCACCTCAGTCGTTGCTATCTTGGGCGGTGCTGCAGTAGCCATCGGTTTATCATTAAAGGATCAGTTGTCAAACTTTGCTGCTGGCATTATGATTGTGACTTTTCGTCCATTTGTAAGCGGTGACTATGTGCAGATTAGTAGCTATACAGGCACAGTGACCGAAATTACCTTGGTTAACACCCATCTAACCACGATAAACAATCACGATATTATCATTCCAAACAGCGATATCACCACATCAGCTGTGATCAATTATACTGCATTGCCCAATCGCCGCGTCGATATCACGGTCGGTATTGGCTATGATGCCAACATTAAAACCGCTAAAGAGGTGATGTTAAGCTTGGCCAGAAATAACCCGATGGCCTTTACTGATCCTGAGCCTATTGTACGAGTGACCAATCTGGGTGATAATTCTGTTGATCTGACGCTAAATGTTTGGACAACCAATGCAGATTGGTGGACCATGCAGTGTGATCTGCTTGAGCAGTTTAAATATGCGCTGGATGATGAAAAAATCGAGATTCCATTCCCGCAGCGCAGTGTCCATGTTAAAGGCTTGGATCAGATGATTAACCAGATGGGCCAATCACAAAAACTGCCCATGACCAAGGACTGATTGTTTGAAGAGATTGATTAGGTCAAAAAACTGACCTCGTCAAAATCAAACGTTTGGTAGATAGGGGTTTGGTAGGTTCAAACTTGCCAAAATCTCTATCTCAAACCTTTCCATCTCATCTTGTTCGGCCTGTCCAAGCTCGTGATCAAAACCCAATAGATGCAGCAAGCCATGTATTAGTAGATGGCTGATGTGCTGCTCCACTGTTTTTTGTTGCTCTACTGCTTCGCACTCCACGACGTCATGACATATGATTAGCTCACCAAGTGGCAGCATTGGCATTAGCTCGATAATATTAGCTGGCATCTCACTTGGGTACGACAGAATGTTGGTTGCGTAATCTTTGCCTCGCGCTTCTAGGTTCAGTTCACGACCTTCAGTCTTGTCGGTAATATATACATCCAACGCTTTGACTTTATCCTGCCATATCTCAAGGCTGATATTAGCGAAGTAGGGGAGCGTCAGTCCGTTCTCGATATGTCTATCTATATATTTTAAAGTCGCTACTATGATTGGTAATAGACACTCTTCACTATAGTAACAACTGATTAACCCCTCA
>NZ_JBPYDC010000341.1:0-1187 GCF_051847575.1 Psychrobacter sp. 1U2 | reverse complement strand
CCCATAATCTCATTCATGTCAGAATCTGTGATGATAGATTGTAAAGTATCACGATCAAGTAGCAGCGTAGTAGTAGCATTATCATTTAAACCTTGATGAAGTAAGCCGTCTGAAAAACTGGCTTCAATATCTTGCTCAGCATCAGAAACTTTTAAATTGATAACCATGTCTGCCAATGCTGGTGGTAAATTCAACTCACCAGCTTCATTCCCTAACTGCGCTACCTGCTCAAACCATGCATCCGTCAAAAAAACTGCCATATTATTATCCTGTTTACGTTAAAAAATTACGATTAATGTCATTGCTAATATTGCTGCGTGTCATTATGGCGTGATTTTATAATAAGTAAAACCCAAAAATATGAGATTTTTCTGAATTGTAACAAATGCTAGCATGGTTAGGTTTGTTTAAGACCGTCGCTGATCAACATAATTTAGTGCTTCACACTCAGTTTTAGCTTCTATGAAGCTTATAAGAAAAATCCTTATGTTTTGTATTGATATATTAAGGTTTTTTGTTATGATGAGCGCCGATGACTTTGAATAACTACATGTCATATAAAAGTTGTTGCTTTAAATAAGCCAAAACAGTTACATAAGATAAAACGTTGATAAACTTCAAAAAATGTTCTTAACATATCTACTTTATAAGCGTATCATAAGTTAAATCATATGGTTAGCGGCAGATAAGTTAATAGTATTAATAAAGATGTATGATGAAATTTAACACTATTGAACAATAGGGTAACTAGGTTAGTTACTCTTTACTTTCAGATTAGAGCTACATCTATTTTTATCATAAATATAACGTTTTACAACCCTTTTACTTAGCCATAAGTAAAGGTTGTTAGCCGTATGGTTTACCAAAGAGTTTGTATTTTGACGCATAGTTCTGATGATATTTTATTAAGATTGCGTTACAATACCTTAAACAGAATCAGGAATTTTAACTAAATATTACGTCAATATGTTTTTGTCAGCCGCCGCTCGCATACCTCTATCATTCACGCTTTGTAAAATAGATGTTTAATGCCTAAAGTCGGTTTGTTTTTGCATTAACTGTAACGATATATTAATTGCCTTAGTCTCGCTGAATAGTAGTCGTAAGCCTTGTTTCTTTTGTGCCATCATTACTAATCAATCCCCTGCGAAAAGTTTAATAAAGTAGTTAATAAACCCTTACGGTAA
>NZ_JBPYDC010000340.1:0-1188 GCF_051847575.1 Psychrobacter sp. 1U2 | reverse complement strand
ACCATTTAGGCGACTGTATCGAATGTCAAATGTGTGTGCAGGTATGCCCTACTGGTATCGATATTCGAGACGGCCTACAAGTTGCTTGTATTCAATGTGCAGCGTGTGTCGATGCCTGTAATGAAATCATGGACAAAGTTGGCTATCCACGCGGACTTATAAGGTATACAACTGAGAGACAATTGGCTGAAAATGAGCCTAGCCGTGTCTTACGCCCGCGTTTGTTTGCTTACTTGACACTATTAACTGTGTTATGTGGGGGTCTTATCTATGCATTAACTGATCGCGTGCCATTAGAAATTGACATTCGCCGTGACCGTAACCAGCTGTCTTCTCTAACTAACCAAGGTATGATTGAAAACAGCTATATTGTGAAGCTAACCAACAAAACCCAAGAGCCTCACGCTTACAAAATATCGCTCGCACCGCAAGATGGTCTTAGCTTAGTGCTGCGTTTTAACGACGTGCCATTAGAAGCTGGCGAAAGCTTCGATATGCCTGTGAGCATTTATGGTGACCCTGATATTATTGAGTCTGGTCAAACGCCTGTTACTTTAAACGTGGTAAGTGAGGACGGTCAGTATAAAGTCAGTAAACAAAACATTTTTACGACTCAAGGCCAGTAAATACTTGAAATATAAGGTATAATCTATGATTGAGTGTCTGTATATTAGAGACTCAATCTAGGTAATAGCATATTGATCGGTTCATACATCTAATAGGTATTCTATGTCTACACCAAATTCTTCGCCAAGTTTTAAGCATCAAGATAGCCAACCATGGTATAAAAATTATATGGTGGTTATCTTTGTTATTGGTATGCCCGCTTTTGTGGTTATCGCTTGTCTTTGGTTTGTCTACTACTCTTATCAGATTCGTGACAGTGTGGTACGTGACGATTGGTATATGGACGGCAAAACGCTGTATCACGATGTATCACGCGATAAGCTGACATACGATTTAGACTTGAGTGGCAAAATGCAATTTAACTCAAATGGAGATATTACTTTTTATCTTGATTATCCACAGCAGAGCTTACAAACAGGCAAACTGTTAAATGGTAAACCACTTACCTATCCTGATACGTTAGAGCTTTCGATTTCACATGCAACAGATGTCAAAAAAGATCGAGACGTGGTGCTAGAGCATCAAGAAGGGAATAGATACAGTGCCAAAGTGGATATTGAT
>NZ_JBPYDC010000339.1:0-1188 GCF_051847575.1 Psychrobacter sp. 1U2 | reverse complement strand
ATTGCTGCCCGTAGCTCTGGACTGCCATATTGTTGCAGCACAACCGGATAATCTTGACCTTGATTATTCACATCCTGCTGGTACATCTTGGCAATAGTATTAACTTTCATGGCAAAAACCTTCTGTAACGGCTCAGTTAGATTAGCGCTAGCCGTCATAGCAGAAAACCCTATTATTAACATTATTATAGTAAATATCGTTTTTTGCATGGTGTCCTCCATGAACTATGACATTTTAAGTATTAAATTCATTAAAACACATATAAACTAGCATTTTACTGCATAATTGTTTAGTATTTATATTAGTCTAACTCTTCTTTAATTCCACTTTTATAAAAGCAATAAGCTATGATAAGGATATTGTTATGATGCTGTCATCTCGTTTTGATATTTCTAAGTCCTATCTTTATAAACTATCAGCCGCTGTGTGCTTTGCTTCAATACTAGTTACTACCGGTTGCCAATCTTCTGCTGAGTCAAATGCAACCGTTACTAACCAATCAAACGGTAACTCATCGACGACAGTTGTCTCAGATATAAGTCAGCAAACTCTCAGACAGCAAGCATTACGTATCCAGCGTGCACTCGCTAATAATGACTACGCTCGCATCACCAATGATATCCATCCGACACGTGGCGTTCGCTTCTCAATGTACGCTTATGTGCGCCCTGAAGCTGATAAAGTCTTTAGCCGTGAGCAATATGCACAGTATCTACAACAGTCTAAAATTCGCTTCACTTGGGGCGAACTTGACGGTACTGGCAATCCATTAATAATCCCACTACCAAAATACCTAGCTACTTGGGTAGCTGCGCAAAAGTATAATAATAGCTCCACCAGTATCAATGAATTCCGCCAAACAGGTGGTATGATTAATAATGTAAGAGATATCTATCAAAATTCGGATGTGGTTGAGTTCTATTATGAAGGATCAGATGAATACGATGGGATGGACTGGCGCATCATGCGCTTAGTGTTTGATGAATATCAAGGTAAGCGTTATTTGGTGGCTATTATTAATGACCAATGGACAGTTTAGAAAAAACATAGTTACATGATTTTTTAGTTAAATTCGATAAAAAAGGGCAATGCATCGTATGTGATGCACTGCCCTTTTTGTTTGTTGTTATGGCTATATATTCAGTTTTTTATATAAGTTATAGTGGCGTCTGTCGAAAGAATTTCACC
>NZ_JBPYDC010000338.1:0-1188 GCF_051847575.1 Psychrobacter sp. 1U2 | reverse complement strand
GCCGTTTTGGCGACAAAGTGCGGCTTGAAGTCACCACCGATTGCCCAACGCCCATCAGTGACTATTTGCTCAATGAATTTGAGTTACATGACAATCAATTGTATCGCGTCAATGGTCCAGTAAACCTAACGCGTCTGCTCTTTGATTTTAATATTCCAGCGCTGCGTTATCAGCCGTTTACCCATGTCGTGCCAAAGGCTTTTCGTAGGGAGGCCGACAAACTTGAAAAGGCGACGAGTATGTTCGCTGCCATGCGTAAAAGTGATGTCCTAGTGCATCATCCTTTTCATGCGTTCTCGCCTGTGGTAAATCTATTGTGGCAAGCTGCCAGCGATCCAAAAGTCTTAGCGATTAAACAGACTTTGTATCGTTCAGGCACCAATTCAGAAATTGTACAAGCGCTCGCAGCTGCTGCTCGTAACGGTAAAGAAGTGACCGCCATTATCGAGTTGCGGGCACGTTTTGATGAGGCATCTAACATTGCGGTTGCAAATTATTTGCAAGAAGCAGGGGCGGTCGTAGTCTACGGTATCGTCGGTTACAAAACTCATGCCAAGCTGATGCTCATCATACGCCGTGAAGAGGACAAAATCCGTCGTTATGTGCATCTAGGGACGGGTAACTACCATGCCGCTAATGCCAAGGTCTATACGGACTACGGTTTGTTTACCGCTGACGCTGATATCTCAGAAGATGTGCACAAGATATTTCAGGAGCTGACGGGGATGGGCAAACCTGCCAATCTCAAAAAGCTGTTACATGCCCCTTTTACTTTGCATGAAAAGTTGATGAGCTTTATTGATGATGAAATCACTCATGCCAAAGCAGGCAAGCGTGCGCATATCATTGTCAAAGCCAATGCTCTGACCGAACGTCGTTTGATAGGAAAATTATACGACGCCTCGCAAGCAGGGGTTAAGATTGAGCTGATCTTACGGTCTATGTGTTGTCTGCGTCCGCAAGTACAAGGGCTGTCTGAAAATATTACGGTGCGCTCAGTCATCGGACGCTTTTTAGAGCATACCCGCATCTACTATTTTTATAATGCGGGTGATGAGCGGATGTATTGTGGCAGTGCAGACTGGATGGATCGCAACTTATTCCACCGGGTCGAAGTTGCGTTCCCTATTGAAGACAAAAAAATATTTGCTCAAATTTATCAAGATGGTTTACAAAGCTATCTACAAG
>NZ_JBPYDC010000337.1:0-1190 GCF_051847575.1 Psychrobacter sp. 1U2 | reverse complement strand
AGACTTTTGTTTGGTTACTCGGTAAATGGCAACATCTGCTAGAAGATTAGGTGCCTGTCTTATTAGAGTTGACATTAAAGGGGAGGGACCTTTATCTGAGTCACTAACAGCAAAACGGCTAAGAATATGAATATCATGTTTGGCACACAATTGCTCAAAATCTTTGAACGTGCATAGATGAATGTTTGGTGTATCGTACCATTCATAAGGTAGGGCTTCTGAAACTGGCATTAAACCTTTGAACCCCAAATGAATACGGTTTTGCCAATGGGCAAAGTTGGGGAAGGTAATCACAGCTTCACGTGCGACCCGTAGCATGTCAAGTAATAGTACATCAGGGGCTTTGACCGCCTGTAACGCTCGTGCCATAACAACAGTGTCAAAACTGTTATCAGCGAAACGAGCCAGCCCATCATTTAAGTCTTGTTCGATAATGGACAAACCTTTACTGATAGCATCGTTAATCTTATCTTCGTCAATCTCAAGTCCGTAGCCAGTAACGCTACGTTTTTTTTGTAAATGAGCAAGTAGATCGCCATTACCACAGCCCAAATCTAATACATGTGAGTGGGGCGAAATCCAGCGCTCAGCCAACTGATGATCCATTCTCATAAGCGCTCTCCTTTGGTTATCGAGTTGCTCGTTATAAACGGTGCAGTTAAGAAGCCTTTGACTGCGCCCATGTAACGTGGGATATCAAATAAAAACGAATCATGACCGTGCGGCGCATCAACATCAATATAACTGACTGGTTTGCCAGTGGCCATGAGTGCATTCACAATTTCTTGTGAGCGCTCGGGAGCAAAGCGCCAGTCGGTAGTAAACGATACGACCAAGTACTGACATTTGGTATGGGCAAATGCTGATTTGAGTGCAGTCAGTTCTTGGTGATTGCCACTTTCGCTATCATCTTGAGACACAAGATTGTCCTCAAGTGTGCTTTTAGGGGTGTTGATTGATGCAGCAATTGAGTCTTCAAGTTGCACTGCTGCTGCCGAATCTAGCGATTGTGTTGATGGATAGTCGCGCGTTGGATCAAAATAATCTAACGCTTTGGTCATAAGTAAATAGGTGTTGGCATCGAAATTTTTACTAAAGCGTTCGCCTTGATAGCGCAAGTAGCTCTCGACCTGAAACTCGACATCATAGCCATACATAAATTTGCCTGATTTTAGATCTCGGCCAAATTT
>NZ_JBPYDC010000336.1:0-1192 GCF_051847575.1 Psychrobacter sp. 1U2 | reverse complement strand
TCCCTTTGCATTTTATGATTTCTAAGTTTTTTTTATTATTTGGTTTATGCAGCATTTTTTGGTAGTTGAGACTCAACTAAAGAAGTCCATACTTTGATACCCGTCTCAATAGCATCATCATTAAAATCATAAGACGCATTGTGTAATGGTTTGGAGGGGCTGCTACCATCAACACCTAACCAAAAATAAGCACCTTTAACCACTTGACTCATGAATGAAAAATCCTCAGAAGCCATTGATGGCTCTACGGCAGTATTTACCTTATCAGCACCCAGCACTTTAGTAGCAGCCTCTTCGATTTCAAGATAAGCTTGACTATTATTAGTGGTTACTGGATAGCGAATATGGTAATCCATCTCGCCTGTGACACCATATAGAGGTGGTAGTGTCTTAACCATTTCTGTGAGCATATCCTGCATGGACTGGCGCACGTCCATATCAAAGCTACGAACGGTTCCTTTTAAAATGGCGTAATCAGGGATGACGTTGGTAGTATCCCCACTATTCATCTGCGTTACGCTAATAACGCCTGATTTGAGCGGAGATATTCGACGAGAGACAATAGATTGAATATTAGTAATTAAAGCGGCTCCTGCTGCTATAGGATCAGCCCCTAAATGTGGCATAGCTGCATGAGTGCCTTTACCAGTCAAAGTAATCTCAAAGGTATCAAATGACGCCATCATCGGTCCATCATTAACGGCAACTTGTCCTACAGGAAGCCCTGGCCAATTGTGCAATCCATAAACCGCATCCATCGGGAATTTATCGAATAAGCCGTCATCAATCATGGCCTTGGCACCACCTAAGACCTCCTCAGCAGGTTGGAATATAAAATGAATGGTGCCATTAAAGTTTTTATGTTGGCTCAGATGCTTTGCCGTACCAAGCAGAACTGAAGTGTGACCATCATGGCCACAGGCGTGCATGCAGTTTTCATGAGTAGATTTATAATCAATGTCGTTTTGCTCTTTTATTGGTAGCGCATCGATATCTGCTCGTATGCCGATAGTAGGGCCTGAGCCATTCTTTAGAGTACCGACAACACCAGTACCGCCCAATCCTTGATGCACCTCAATCCCAAAGGACTGTAACTTGTCGATAATAAATGATGACGTTTTGAACTCTTTAAAACCGAGCTCTGGTTGACTATGAATCTGCTTACGCCACTGCTTTACTTCACTTAATAGAG
>NZ_JBPYDC010000335.1:0-1193 GCF_051847575.1 Psychrobacter sp. 1U2 | reverse complement strand
TAATGCCAAAAAACAGTTGGGCGATCTGGATAAACGCTATCAAAGCCTCGCTGAAGCACATCATATGATTGGCGAAGAACAAGACCAACTGCATAAACAGATAAATGATTTGCAGCATAAGAATAATGAGCTACAACAGCACAACAATGAACTCAAACAACAAAATAGCGATATCAAAAAGCAAAATCATGACTTACAAGAAAAAAATCAGCTCGCCGCTGAACGTACGCAAGTCGTACTAAAACGATTGACGCGTATTGATCAAATGGAAGGCTAAGCATAGTTTTTTATATACTTTAATTTAATAATGCTGCGGTGCATCATGTATTAATGATGTCTGGGCTAATGATACTATTTTAACGACGTTAACTTGTAGGATTCTCTATGACTGATAACAATAGCAACGCCACTCAAAAAGACAAACTGCAATCTCAGCAAAACCAAAATGAAGCATCAAAACAGCGCGCTGACAATGCAAACTTGACTTCTAACAACTCAGCTTCTAGGAGCTCTGCCTCTAATACAAGCGCAAAACCTGCGACTTTGGAACCAGAAATGAAAAAAGTAGACATTGTCATCGCTGGTGTGACCTATCAAATTTATTGCCCTGCAAATGAAGAAGCGGAGCTACGCTCAGCAGTATATTATATCAATGACTTTTTGCTCAATATCAAAAAAGATGCGCCGAACTTAAGTCAAGAAAACTTACTCGTACTATGCTGCTTGAACCTTTATGAAAAAATTCATGCTCATAAAAAATCAGATGACGAGACTGCTCAAGCATCTAAACAAGCTGAAGCACTGCTTAGCAAAATTATGAAAGATGCACAGTCTATTTTGTAAGCTCATAAATGACAGACTACCCTTCTGGCTGATAATGCTTACCAGCATGAAAGTCTGCTTGATGCTCATAATTACAAAAAAATAGTTCTTTATTGGCTACAGTATGCCCATCGCTATCTGTGGCCAAATTAGGCTGGCTTTCGAGGACGCCGCGATATTCAGCCAAGCTGTGCCCACAAAAATCGCAATTGCGCGGTGTGGTCACATCCCCTTCTTTTGGCATCATACTTTTGGGTGCTCGTGGGTACATGAACTTATAAAACCCCCACATTGAGACCCAAATAAGAATGATTATAATAATAGCAGCAGCCACGGTCATGCTCCTTAGATAGATAATTTATATACTATAG
>NZ_JBPYDC010000334.1:0-1195 GCF_051847575.1 Psychrobacter sp. 1U2 | reverse complement strand
TGATACTCATCGTTTGCTACAACCAGAATTACTTGACTGGTCACTAGAGCTTGGAGCAGTTCGTGAAAGTTATGGGATTGACTCTTTTGATTATGATGACAATATTGCTGCCAGTGGTACATTGCGTTATGGAATAAACAATAATTTTACCGCAGAAGCCCATGCCGAGGTAGTTCATGGACTTAGTAATGCAGGTATTGGTGGGACTTGGCTACTAGGACGCGCAGGTGGTATTTTGTTTGCTTCGATAGCTGGTAGCGAGAGTCAGGGAGAGAACGGTATACAATATAGTACTAACTATTCCTGGAATAACAATAGATTTAGTATGGGTTTTAACGCATTGGGTACTCATGGTGTATACCGTGATGTGGGCTCACAGTATGGCGCTGCACCTGTAAGACGTAGCGAGCAAATCTCAACTGGCTATAGTTCACAGTCCTTAGGAAGTTTTGGGTTAAGTTATAATCAGACTGCTCAAGCTGAGATGGAGTCTACAAAATTCGTTAGTGCCTATTGGTCTAAAGCCTTTGGTCAGAGCATGAGCCTAAACATGAATTACAATCATGATCTTAATCATTCTGCTAATAGTAATATTTCCATTGGGGCCTCTTTATCTCTGGATCGCAATATGTCGATAAGTAGTAGTATGCAACACACAGACGAGCATAACGTCTTGATTGCTGATATTTCAAAATCAGTCGAAAGATCAGGCGGTATTGACTGGCGTGCGCAGGTAAGGCGTAGCGCAGCTACCAACTCTGCTACACTTTTAGATAAAAACATAGAAAATTATAATAGTGTTAGTGCATTGGCTGAGTTAAGTTATCTTGGACGATACGGACGAGTACAAGGTGGAATCAGCAGTATTGATAATCAGTATGCTACTTATGCCAGTGGTATAGGATCATTAGTAATGATGGGTGGCGGTATATTTCCTGCTCGCCAAATAGATAATGGTTTTGCCGTAGTATCTACAGGAGATATCGCTAATGTGCCCGTTCTGTTACAAAATAACCCCGTCGGTACTACCAATAAACAGGGACTCTTACTAGTAACGTCACTTAATGCCTATCAAAACAATAAAATTGGTATTGACCCTATGCAGTTGCCTGCTGATACGCGTATCAATAAAGTGAGTATTGAAGCAACGCCGATGGATTGCACAGGAGTGATGGTAGCCTTTGATATTGCACCG
>NZ_JBPYDC010000333.1:0-1195 GCF_051847575.1 Psychrobacter sp. 1U2 | reverse complement strand
CACTGAGCACAACAATTACGGCGCGGACTTTATTAACGCGACGAAATGGATCACCGAAAATTTGCCCAATGCCATGGTGTCAGGCGGCGTCTCCAACGTCTCATTTAGCTTCCGTGGTAACCCGATTCGTGAAGCCATCAACTCGGTATTTCTTTATCATGCGATCAAAAACGGCTTGACCATGGGTATCGTCAATCCGTCGATGCTTGAAGTCTATGACGACATCCCTGTCGAGGCGCGCGAGGCGATCGAGGATGTCATGCTTAATCGCAATCAAGGCGAGACAGGTCAGGATGCTACCGAACGCCTGATGACTATCGCTGAGAGTTATCAAGATGGTGGCAAGAAAAAAGACAGCACCGTCGATATGAGCTGGCGTGAGGGCACGGTTGAAGAGCGCATCGCCCATGCACTGGTCAAAGGCATCACCACCTTTATCGAAGCTGATACCAAAGAAGCATGGGAGAAATATCCCAAACCGCTCGATGTTATCGAAGGGCCACTGATGGATGGCATGAACATCGTCGGTGACTTATTTGGCTCGGGTAAAATGTTTTTACCGCAAGTGGTCAAGTCGGCACGCGTCATGAAACAATCGGTCGCTTGGCTAAACCCGTATATCGAAGCAGAAAAGGTCGAGGGCGAAGTCAAAGGTAAGATCCTGATGGCAACTGTCAAGGGGGATGTACATGACATCGGCAAAAACATCGTCGGCGTGGTGCTCGGCTGTAATGGCTATGACATCCTTGATCTTGGCGTGATGGTGCCATGTGAAAAAATCCTCGATACCGCTATTAGCGAGAAAGTCGATATTATCGGCTTATCAGGACTGATTACCCCTAGCCTCGATGAGATGGTCTATGTCGCCAAACAGATGCAAGAGCGCGGCATAACCCTGCCACTAATGATCGGCGGTGCGACCACCTCTAAGGCGCATACGGCGGTAAAAGTTGAACCGCAATACCAAAACGATGCGGTCATCTATGTCTCGGACGCTTCACGCTCGGTCGGCGTGGTGACCAAGCTGCTGTCGAAAGAGCACCGTCAGGGCCTCATTGATGAAACGCGCGACGAGTACATTAAGGTACGCGAGCGTCTGGCCAAGCGTCAGCCCAAAGCGGCTAAGGTATCTTATGCGGATGCTATCAAGCTTGGCTTTGACTATGATTGGGACAACTATGTGCCACCTGCGCCC
>NZ_JBPYDC010000332.1:0-1197 GCF_051847575.1 Psychrobacter sp. 1U2 | reverse complement strand
TTCCCCTTTACCTGCGTCTGACTGATTTGCCCAATAGCTAATAAACGCATATAGAACGTGTTTATAAGTCTCATCATATCCATACAGGCGATGCTGTATCATTCCTTGCAACTCATTACAGGCGATGCTGTATCATTCCTTGCAACTCATTCTCTACTAGCAGTTTTTTTAGAGTATCAAAACCTTCTTCGATACCCCAAGAGGTCAATAACCGTGCTGCCTGAAAAACGATATAATCATCTTCATGGGCCAAAAGATCAACAGCACCTTTAATACGTTCGGGTGGTATGTCCTCAGGATCTATATCTTCAGGTAACTCCGTGTAATCAACACCTGTTGGAATATCACGTAGTAGTGAGTTAGTGTGAGCGCTATTCATTGTATTATCCTGACATAAAAAAAGCATTTTCAGGTAGTTCATCATTTTTCTTATAACTTTTCATGACGGCTACCATTGCTCTTTGATAATGTGCCTCAGGAGCATAACCATCAATAGGTTTAATCAACCGACACGACATATCAAACGTAAATGGCTCCATTCTATTCTTATATAGTAAAAAAATTCCATTAGAGACACATGAACCGTTAAAAAATTCATATGTTACTTCTTCATCGTCTTCTTTAATTTTTTTGACCTCAACATACATAGTAAAACCCTTTATTTACTTGTTAATTTTGAGTCGTTGATAGGTCGCTATGTCAAAAAAGTATAGGTATTCGGATCACCTCTGATATTAAAGTACTTTTAATACCCCTTCCCCAAACGCTTCTTTAATAAATGATCAAATATAAACGGACCAAATGGTAAAAACGAGCCAAGCACACCTGCAGGCATTACCCATAGCGGCATTTTTATTTTGCTCGTTGCAATCAGTAGAACCAAGATATAGGCGATAAATAGTACCCCGTGTGCCATACCGATATATCTTACCGCTTCAGGAATACCCAACATATATTTGAGTGGCATTGCAACACCAAGTAATAATAAAAAGGACGTACCTTCTAAGTAACCCATAATGGTAAGGTTTTTGAGTGCAGAATTTTGCTCTTTTGTTAGGGTAGGCAAAGTAGATGGCTGAGCTTGCAACACGTTTTATTCCTTTTACTATTATCAATAAATAGTCAATTTCAATTTTAACCGCGTGGATGATGCTCGGCATGCAATTTTTGCAATCTCGCCGTCGCCACATGGGTATA
>NZ_JBPYDC010000331.1:0-1198 GCF_051847575.1 Psychrobacter sp. 1U2 | reverse complement strand
AGCAAAGTCTAAAAAAAACCTAATCAGTCATTTGCCTCTACCATCTTTTACTCACAGCAGAATAATTATAAGTTCATTACCCTTCTTGACATCTATCTACTTTATTTTTCTCATTTATTGATCAAGCTAGCAAATAATATAATACCTTAGAATCAGTATGGTTTTATACAGTTAGAATGTGATAATATCCCCCATTAAATCCTTAATGATAATATGGTATTAATCGAAGCTATTACATTATAGTAAATAGCACGATTAATTTTTTTTTGGCAAGTGAAAAAATTCTAATGGAGGGTAAGCTTGTGAGAAATGGGCTTATAAAAAAATGGCCACTGATTATAATCATAATTGTCATCATTGGGTTGGCCATCGCATTTATCATTGGGCAATTACTGCCGAATATACGCATCAGCAGTAGCGATATTAAGGTCAATATCACTGATCCGGCTCTCATCAAGCAAGGTGAATACATCGCACGTACCGCTGACTGCGTCGCTTGCCATACGACACTAGACGGCGAAACTTATGCTGGCGGCTTGCCGATGCTAACCCCACTTGGTGCTATCTACTCTACCAACATTACCCCTGATAAAGAAGCTGGTATCGGTAATTATAGTTTTGACGACTTCAAAAATGCGGTCAAACACGGCGTCGCCCCTGGTAATAAAGCGCTATACCCTGCTATGCCTTACCCGTCTTATCAGCTGATGTCAGATGAAGATATGGCAGCGATGTATGCCTTTTTTATGTCGGATGTCAAAGCAGTCAATCAGCCGAATGTAGAAAGCGAGCTACCACCCGTGGCAAACTGGCGCTGGCCATTGGCTTACTGGCAAGTCTTATTTGATCGCAAGCGTGATTTTATCCCTGAGACCGATGATGCCGTACTGACTCGTGGGCAATACTTAATCGAAGGCCCCGGACATTGCGGTTCTTGCCATACTGAGCGCGGTATTGGCTTTCAAGAAGTCACTTTAAGTAATGCAGACTCTGCTGAATATTTAAGCGGCGCGGTCATCGATGGCTGGCGTGCCAAAAGCATACGCGGTGAACAACGCGGACTTGGTACTTGGACCATCGCAGAGTTAAATGATTTTTTCAAGACAGGTCGTACCGATACGACTGCTGCCTTTGGCGCCATGGCTGAAGTAGTCGAGCATAGTACTCAATATATGACTGACTATGATATCAACGCCAT
>NZ_JBPYDC010000330.1:0-1199 GCF_051847575.1 Psychrobacter sp. 1U2 | reverse complement strand
AGAATCTACAAAAGCTTTTTGCTTTTCTTCAACCATAGTAAATATCTCTTTTTGTTGCAAATGTAGGGTTCATAGGAGAGGTGGCAAGCATCCAAAATCTAGAAGCCATAATTTGTGGCACAGCCGCGCACATCATCATGGTTTTTTTCTGAAGATTGACTGCACTTACTGAGTTCATTAACATTTTTTTCTCAATATACTTTAAGTTAATTTAACATTATATAGGCTTAACCATGGAGTGTTTGACTAATTTTGTCCAAGTTTAAACTATCCGACATGGCGCTAAATATCTCATAATACTTACCACCTTTATCATACAGCGCTTCATGCGTCCCAGTCTCAACTACTTGACCGTTTTCTATCACTACCAAATCATCGGCGTCAATAATCTGCGCGATATTGTGCGACACCATAATCACCGTACGATCTTTTTTGATTAAATCTAAGCTTTTTTTGACCTGCTGACTGGCGATAGCATCCAGGCTGGCGGTTGGTTCATCTAAGAACACAATCGGTGGATCTTTTAAAAACATCCTTGCCAGCGCAATGCGTTGCTGCTGACCACCTGATAGTGATTTTGCCGTACTCTCATAACCATCTTTAAGCTTCATAACTTGCTCATGAATCGAGGCTTTTTTGGCAGCGACAATAATGTCCTCTTGTGTCGCATTGGTATCGCCATAACGGATATTTTCGCTGATAGTCCCTGAGAAAATATGATTACTCTGTAATACTAAGCCAATATTGTGACGTAAATCATGGGTATCACAGTCTGCTAAATCATGACCATCCAAGTAGATCACGCCTGCGTCTGGCTCGTAGAACTTGACTAACAAGCTAATAATGGTGCTCTTGCCAGCGCCAGAGAGGCCAACAAGAGCGGTAATACGATTGGGACGAATCTCAAAACTGACGTCTTTTAGTGCTTGCGTGCCGTTAGGATAAGTAAAATCGACGTTTTTTAGCTCAATATGACCTTGCAGATCTTTACTACTGATACCGTCAATATTCTCAACTTGTTTGTCATCTTCCAATATCTCAAAAAACCCTTCTGCATAAGTGAGCGCATTATTGATCTGATCATAAATGCGATGCAATTGACGGATAGGGGCGGCGACGTTCTGAAACAGTAGTACATGGAACAAAATCATACCGATGGTCATCTGACCCTGCAGGACAAAATAGGCCGTCAATAGGAT
>NZ_JBPYDC010000329.1:0-1202 GCF_051847575.1 Psychrobacter sp. 1U2 | reverse complement strand
GTTAATTACTTGAACAATATTTGTTAACTACTAATCAACTTTAAGCACTCTTGAGAAACTAAAACCATTATTACTAACATCAATTGTAGAGCCTATATCAAATGCTTGATCAAAATCTACAAAGAAGGATTCAGTACTTGTGCTTGGAGGATTACTAGGCACACCGTTAATGGAAACGGCGTAGCCTGGTTGATAAGGGGATAAAGATACGGTGGTTTTGTTAGTCTGATCGTTAACGCTTACGCTCATACTGTTAACACAAGTAGCTCCGCCAGTGCCAAATGGACTGCTACCACCTATCCAAGGGTTAAACAAGTTCGATCCTTCAACTCTCAGATCGTCTGCTAGATATGGCAAACCATAATTAATACTTTGTGTGTTTTCACTACCGTTTAAGAATGTAGAGGCATCAAAACGTACTTTCACCCAGTTCGAGTAGCGAATAGGATAGCGAATCTGAAAATCAGCACGACCTTCTTTATCAGTGATAAACGAATAACCATCGTCTGATACTTGACCACCAATGATAGCGACTGGATTAATGGTCTCTAGACTTTCATTATTGTTGATATCATCATCTTTATCTAAGGTATAGTTATAGTCAGGATCCTCTGTAGGCTTCCAGCTAGATTCAAATATAATCGGTACTTGTTCAGTAAAGGTACTGTTTATAAAACCTAAGTCTGTATAAGAAATATTGCTATCTAATAGACATACTCTGCCTTGTGCATATTCGATAGCATAAGACTTAATCGATACTTCGGTATCAGTGACCGCACGGCCCGAACCATCCATAACAGAGATTGAGCCCTGTACTGTGTAATAGATATTGTCAGAAGATAACTTATTACTGAACGCTAGGGTAGTATAGACCGCCTCTTCTGAGACCGTAATCTTCGCCTCTTTGGTACCAATTCCTGCATTGTCATTCAATAAGCGCGCATTGACTATAACGCCGCCAATAGGTGAGCTGGCGTTTGCTAGATACACCACACGCGCCTCACCTTTGCTATCAGTCACTGCTGTAGCTGCAGATAGACGACCAGCTGATAAGTCAGCAGCCCGGCTAAAGACGACCGTTTGACCTTCTACAGGAACATCATTTCTATCCTTAACCGTAGCAACAACTTCAGTGCTACCGCCTGGGGTAATAACGGATTTTACTGCTTGGAACAGCATTTTTGCAGGCGTTGTCGCTCTAA
>NZ_JBPYDC010000328.1:0-1202 GCF_051847575.1 Psychrobacter sp. 1U2 | reverse complement strand
GCAGAAGCTTGTGCTTGAATTTTAAGTATAAGACCGCGATATTAGTCTGCACATAGCATCTTGAAAGTGTCTCTTTATTGGCTAATAGCACATTAATTTAATATATAGTGCCTATAAAAGAGTTGGCCATATTTGATAACGATGGCTAGAAGACAAGTATCATTTATAATGTTAATAGATGCTTATTAACCAAACGATAAGGCAAGTTTTTCATGGGGCTATGGATCGCAGTCGTCATTGTACTATTTGTATTAGGGAGTATGATGGCGCTTAAACCAAACGGTATTGATCAGCGTTTAGATAAGCTGCGTATGACAGCGCGTCGTCTACAACTTCATCCAAAGCTTGTGGCTTGTCCTGATTGGATCAAAGGCCGTGACAATGAGTATGGTCGCGGGATGCTTGGTCAGTACTGCCTTGTGTTAGAGGATACACAGCTGCCGCATATGCGTTATCAAGTTATTGATGGCCAATGGCGACCAGACAGCAATTTTATCGATACGAGTACAGATGATAGTAAGCTTACGATTCCAAGTGTGATTCGTAATCATCAAGCTAGTAACAGTACGGTACTCAAAAAAACCAATTTTGCTCTAGATAAAGCGCCGCTGGATTTGCCTGTTAGTATCGAGCCATTTGTAAAAGGTCTGCTGACTAAATCTAACAGCATTGTTATATATTGGGAAGATATCGCTTATGTTCGTCCATTGACCAATCCTAATTACCAATCAAAAATGATTGAAACTGACTTACTTGCACTCAAAGAAAACCTTGAAAAGTGGGCCTTAACCATGCGAAAACAGCCATAATCATATAAAACGGTCATGAAGCTGGTAAAGGGTTTTTTCATCTCCATTAAGGGATATTGAGCAGACGTTTTTGGCAAACTCTAAATTATTTAAAGTTGACAGTTTCACTATTAGCAGTGTAACGTCTTTATAACCGTATTTTTGTTTTATGGTTATTGTTTGTTAAGTAAACATTTTTAATGGCAGCTATTACTACAATAAAACGCTGAACTATTATCATTAGTCAATAAAATTGCCATGCTGCTGAATTTATCCTTACTTTTAATCTACTTATATTATGGTGTCGTCACATATGGCAAAAACTACAACTAAAAAGAAGGCAACTGCTGCTGATAAACCGAAAGGTAAGTCTTTAGTTATTGTCGAATCACCAGCCAAGGCCAAAACCATCAA
>NZ_JBPYDC010000327.1:0-1202 GCF_051847575.1 Psychrobacter sp. 1U2 | reverse complement strand
ACATGATTGGCGCTTTTTGGCAGCCGAAAATGGTGCTGGCTGATATGAGCACCCTCAAAACTTTACCTGCGCGTGAACTATCGGCAGGATTGGCTGAAGTCATCAAATATGCGTTGATCATGGATATTGAGTTTTTAGAGTGGCTTGAAACAAATCTACCTGCCATGATGCAACTGGATCTGGCAGTACTTGGAGCGGCTGTAAAGCGTTGTTGTGAGTATAAAGCGGCCGTAGTGGCGCAAGATGAAAGAGAAGCTGGTATGCGAGCGTTGCTCAATTTTGGTCATACTTTCGGCCATGTGATTGAGACTCACGAAGGTTACGGTAGTTGGCTCCATGGCGAAGCTGTTGCCGCTGGTATGGTGCAAGCGGCTCAGCTATCACAAATGATGGGCTGGCTAGGTGAAGCTGATGTGGCGCGGATCAAGCGTGTATTGATACTTGCTAACTTACCAATTGACCCACCACCTATCAATGTCGATACGGCTTTAGAGCTTATGGGGCATGATAAAAAGGTGAAAGGCGGACAAATTCGTCTAATTTTGTTAAAATCAATAGGACAAGCGGTGTTAACAGATGATTTTGATACGCAGCTACTTAACGATGTTTTATCATAGACTATACTTATCACTATAACATGAGTCGTTAGATAGCTGAGTCGCTATAGTTTACTAACATGCTTCACCCTATTTTCCCCAAGGAAACACCCATGGTCTCATCGAGCTCAACGACTCGTTCAAAACATACGTCATATCGCAGGCAGGCTTTAATGTGGCTGATGATGACTTTGCTTTTAGGGGTCTTGACCGCCCTGCTTTGGATGTTTAGTCAGACTCCCGCTATCGGTGCCAAAATTGAAAACGCGCCAATAGCAGCGCCAGAAGCCCTCAGTACTGAGCTGGCACAACCCTTGTCTGTTGAAGCGTTACATGAGCTTGATAATGACGTTCAACCGATCAACTTTGAAGATACCATCCGTGATTTGCGCAACTATCCTGATGAGTTTAAAGACAAGCGTTATTTGCTAGCCAATAAAGGTAAATGGACTGTACAAGTCATGAACGTAGCAGAGAACGAAGTCATTACCAGTTATCTGGAAGGCCGTGATGATCGTAAGAGGTTTTCATACTTTCGTTACCGTGATGATAATAATCAACTGCGTTATATGCTGACTTATGGACTAATGAGTAGTCCGCAAGAAG
>NZ_JBPYDC010000326.1:0-1204 GCF_051847575.1 Psychrobacter sp. 1U2 | reverse complement strand
AAACCGGTCATGATGGTATTAAATGACACACTTGGACAAACCACATCGATTAAGTTTAATGGCATCAAGCTTAACCCAAGTGTCAGCAGCAGTCAGTTTAACTTTACCCCGCCAAAAGGGGTAGATGTCATCAACCAATAATCAATTGATGCAAGACGATAGTATTGATTGATTTATCATTTTATCATTGATAAAGAGGTAGTCCATTACTTGGATATACCTCTTTTTTATTGACTAAAAACCCTATAGCAACACCACACATAGCAATGTTTATTTAAAGTAGCACTATGGGCAGGTTGCAATTGGATATATTTGGTTTACAATACTCGCAGTCTTGCCACGCATGTCAAATACTCTGCTGTATAGTGCTATTATATTTAAATATATCAGTTGTGTTTTTTGATACTTAATTACATTATTCAGTATTTTTATCAGTAATATTGGACTGTCAACCAAACGATCTGACCTGTTATAGTTTTAGTAGTGGATAGCACATTTTGTTTTATAAAATACATATTTTGTAGCATATAAAATGACTATATAATACTGTTAAAAACTGGCTTTTAATGGGTGATATGCGTATAGTGAGCAAACAGTTTATGCCAGTTGTCATACCATTGTTGATTACGCGTAATGAGTTATTAAATCAATTAAATGTCTAAATATGATATTGATTTAATAAATTTATCTTGCGTCTTTATTAGATGGATTTGATGACCAGCCTTTATCTAGATATGCTACAGTTTTTGTCTGATAGCATGGCTAAAGACTATCAGTGTCTCTGTTCTGAGTGTCAACATCGAAGATCGGTAGATTGCTTTACTGTTTTTAGTACTTAGATAAATCTACGGTTGGTATCGTCTTATGACCGTCGTCAATAATCTTGATAATTGGTTGTTACCAGCACAGTCTTTGTGTTTTCGTCTGCGTCAGGTAATGCTATGCTATTATTCTTTGTAGAACAATGGTTTGCGTTATTTATGACACCAGATTGGGTGAGGAGCACGTATTATCATGTCTGCTTTTAATTGGTCAGCAGTCGCCTTTATTCTAGCCGCTATAGGACTAGTCGTTTTTATGCTGGTCGTTCCCCGTTTACTTGGCGGTCGCTCTCAGGGTTTACAAAAAGAAGAAGTGTTTGAAGCGGGCGTTGTCGGATCTGGCAATGCCCGTATTCGTTTGTCTGCCCAATTCTATTTGGTGG
>NZ_JBPYDC010000325.1:0-1204 GCF_051847575.1 Psychrobacter sp. 1U2 | reverse complement strand
CTTTATTATGAGTTTATATCAAGTCAATCATAACGATTTATTCGTTCACGACTATGACCATGTGTACAGACACGAGGACATTTTGGCACTTATTTGCTACACTTTATCGCAGTAGCCTATGTCATCTTACTTGCTTTCATAAATAACCCACTATCTACGATAATAAGCAGCAAGTCTGACTAAATTATCAATAATAATAGACATAGTGTAGCTGATTTTGCATGCAGGACAAAGATAACGTGCCTGCTATTTGCATATTTACTTATTCAACCAAAGTTTTAGCTGAACATATTCTAAGTCATAAGCTTAATCTAGCGTATTTCTAAACCTTATGATTTTTTATCTTAGACGACTTCTTCCCTTTATTAGGAACTACTATGACGACTTTAGCCCAATATTTAAAAGCACAAAAAACTGACTCTGCCGTAAGCGATGTTATCACTACTGTCACAGAAGTTGGTAAAACCATTTCACAACTGCTCAGAAAAGGAGCGTTAGCAGACATTTTGGGCGAAGCAGGCAATCAAAATGTCCAAGGTGAAGAACAAAAAAAACTGGATGTATTGGCCAATGATTTATTATTAGATGCTTTAGCACAAAACGAACACTGTGCAGGTGTGGCGTCAGAAGAGCTAGATGATGCAACCCCTGCCAATGCAGATGGTAACTTACTCGTATTATTTGACCCACTTGATGGCTCATCAAACATCGATATCAATATGGCGGTAGGCACTATTTTCTCTATACTCCCCTACCAGCGCCAGGGCCAAACGAGTGAAAATAGCGACTTTTTACAAGCGGGCAACGCACAGCTGGCAGCAGGTTACCTACTATATGGCACATCGACCATGCTGGCACTGACGGTAGCGGATAATGTAGTGATGTTTAGCTTAGATCCAGATAGTAACGACTACATACTAGTAAAAGACAATGTACAGATCGACGCAGATACTAGTGAATATGCTATTAACAGCTCAAACTATCGTTATTGGCGTGCTCCTATGCAGCAGTATATTGATGAGCTAACCGCTGGTGATACAGGCGTACGTGGTCGTGATTTTAATATGCGCTGGGTAGCCGCTATGGTTGGCGATGTGCATCGTATACTATGCCGCGGTGGGTTATTCACGTATCCTTTTGATACAAAGTATCCAAACAAAGCTGGCAAGTTACGTTTAATGTACGAAGCCAATCCTATGAGTTT
>NZ_JBPYDC010000324.1:0-1206 GCF_051847575.1 Psychrobacter sp. 1U2 | reverse complement strand
CGTTTGATAAGCATTAGTACTCGTGAAGCCACACGAGACCACAAGCAAATCGTATATAGATCATGCAAAGTACCAGTCACTGCCAGACGGCCCGTACTTTTGATGTCACTTGCAATACCAAAACTTGTCAGCTCAATCTGTAGGGGCACCTCAAGTCCATCGGCACAGGTGATGATAAGATCAAGCGACAACGCTGGTGGAGATACTGTGGAAGAGAGGGGCGCGGCTGTTTCGGACATACGGATACCTGTGGGCTAAATGGATAAATGAGGCGCATCATAAATTACGATGTTTAACCCGCGATTTTACCATATTTCAGGATAGGATGGTTTAAAGTGGTTGGTATTAAGCAATATAGTCGATACTAAGTGTTTGAGTGTGCTAACTAATGATATGCACCAATACCCAATATCTAACGCGTCTCGACTGTTTTATTTCTCATTTTTGGTTGAGGGTAGCGGTTCTGTTTTCATTTCTGGTTCTGCAATGACTTGCGTTGTGGTTGCAAAAGGTTTGGTAGCGATAGGGTAGTCGACATCCTTTGGCATGAGCAACCGCATATGCGGGTAGGGCGTTGAGATATTGGCAGCATCGAAGGCGCGTTTGATATCTTCTTGTAGGTTTTCTTTAATTTTTGGCATACGTGCTACGGCTGCAGGCTTCACCCAAAAGCGTACAATAAAGAATACGCCATATTCACCAATTTCATCGACTGTAGCTGAGGCCTCAGGGCGACTTAGCACAACATTGGTGTCAGTCAATACTTGTAAAATCTCTTTGCGAGCTGTATCGATATCATCTTCGAAGGCGATACGCATCCGAAGATCAAAACGTATAAAGTTCTTAGAGGTCAGGTTGATCACCTCAGAGGAGGCCACGTTAGAGTTTGGGATGATAACGGTGATGTTGTCTCGCGTCAAAATATGGGTGGTGCGTAAGGCAATAAGTACCACACGACCTTCGTTTTCATTAATGTGAATCCAGTCGCCCACCTGAAACGATTGTTCGAGCAAGATTGTGATACCAGCGATGAAGTTGGCGAGTGTTGATTGTGCTGCAAAGCCGACTGCTAAGCCAACGATACCAAGACCAGCTACCAAAGATACAATATCGAAGCCAAATTGGGCCATGACGCTGGCAAGTCCAAGCACCCATATTAGTACAGATAAAATATTTTTGAGTAGCTGCTCGATAGAGGCATTAAGA
>NZ_JBPYDC010000323.1:0-1206 GCF_051847575.1 Psychrobacter sp. 1U2 | reverse complement strand
TATGTTTTTGTGAGTATATTTCCAAAAAGCAATTTTTTTACTCTACTTGTATTGTTACTATCTGTATTAGGAATATCTATTTATTCCGTTGAAATTGCAGAATGGGCGTCTGGTAGTTTTTCTGGTTTGGCGAGTTCATCTGACTCACGTCTATTGGACACCGGTTACAATGGCCGTGACGTATTGATGCAATTAGCGCTTGAAAGATTTAAAAGCCAGCCTATGTTGGGATTAGGTTTTGATGGTGTTAAGTTTGATTTTGATGGCCATGAGCTTAGTGCCCATAATGGATTAGTAGAGATATTGATGAAGTTCGGAATTATTGGCACTTTTATTTTTACCTTGTTTTGTTTGTCCTTGACATGGATGACATCCAAGCATAATGCTCGATTTAAAGCTGCGACAATTATGTCTCTTGCAACCATATTTTCTTTATCAACAAATAGCTCGACTTTTTTTGTACTTAACTATTTAGCTATTTACCCAATACTCTTAGTTTATCTAGGTTATAGAGTACAAGGTGAAAGTTACAAAATACAAAACGAAAGTAGAAGAGAGCTTTTGGTCGAACATTAATATCCTTTAATAGAGTAACTTATGAAGTTTTTAATTATAGCTGGTTTTGCCAACTCTTTAGTTGGTTTTCGCAAACCCTTTATCATTGCATTGTTAAATAGAGGGTTAGAGGTTCATGTGGCTGCTCCAGAACTGTTAGAAAACCAAACTATAACGTCTGAGCTAAAAGCATTAGGCGCAATCCCTCATAGTGTTTCGATGCAACGTACGGGTCTTAACCCAGCAGCGGACACAAAGACTTTGTTTTCGCTTTATGCTCTAATGAAAAAAATCAAGCCAGATTATATGATGGGATATACCATTAAGCCTGTAATCTATGGAACGCTTGCAGCTTGGTTAGCGCGTGTACCGAAGCGGTTTGCCTTGATTACCGGTTTAGGGTTTGCCTTTACTGGAGAGGGCAATAAGCGTAAAAGGGTACGTGCTATTGCTCAAGGCTTGTATCGTACAGCACTGCGTCATTGTCAAGTTGTGTTTTTTCAAAATCACGATGACGAGGCATTATTTCACGAATTAAACATTGTTTCTTCACAGACACGTACCTGTGTAGTGAGTGGATCAGGTGTCGATGTGGATGAGTTCAATGTTGTACCTATTGTCACCGATGAGCCTTTACGGTTTTTGCTTATT
>NZ_JBPYDC010000322.1:0-1207 GCF_051847575.1 Psychrobacter sp. 1U2 | reverse complement strand
ACAGGGCCGACTGGTTCTGGTAAATCTACTACCTTAGCGGCAATGATCGACTATATCAATGATACACGTAAAGAGCATATTTTGACTATCGAAGACCCTATCGAATTCGTTCATGCATCCAAAAAGAGCCTTATCAACCAGCGTGAAGTCCATCGTGATACGTTAGGTTTTGAGCCTGCTCTACGCTCTGCACTACGAGAGGATCCAGACGTTATCTTGGTTGGTGAGCTACGTGACCTTGAAACCATTCGTTTGGCTTTGACCGCTGCTGAAACTGGTCACTTGGTGTTTGGCACTTTGCATACCAGCTCTGCCGCGAAGACAATTGACCGTGTGATCGATGTTTTTCCGGCTGCTGAAAAAGATATGATTCGTGCAATGTTATCTGAATCGCTGCAAGCCGTTATTTCACAGACGCTACTACCAAAGCAAACAGGTGGACGTGTAGCTGCTCACGAAATCATGCTCGGTACACCTGCCATTCGCAATCTCATACGCGAAAACAAGATTGCCCAGATGTATTCTGCTATTCAGACTGGTGCTGGTGACGGCATGATTACGCTCGACCAAACTCTCAAAAACTTAGTCAGCAAAGGCACTATTAGCAAAGACGTCGCTCGTCCTTATGCAAAACAGCCTGAAGCATTTATATAACACTGATTTGACCCTCTTATTCTTACATTATATTTAGTACCTTTAACTTATTTTTTAATAACTCACTTTTAATTTGGATATGATATGGACTTCGATAAACTACTGCAACTCATGGTTAAGAAGAACGGCTCTGACTTGTTTATTACAGCTGGCGTTGCGCCTTCTATGAAAATAAACGGTACTATTTGTCCTGTAGGACAAGCGCCATTAACGGGTGAGCAAACTTTGCTTTTGGTCAAAAGTCTTATGACCTACAATCAGCAAAAAGAGTTTGAAGACACCAATGAATGTCAGTTTGCCATCTCAGATAAATCGCAGCTGGCACGCTTTCGGGTCAGTGCTTTTATGCAGCGTGATATGGCAGGCATGGTTTTACGAAAAATCGAAAACAAAATTCCAACGGTTGAAGAGCTGCGCCTGCCTCCTTCGCTAAAAGAGTTGGCGATGAAAAAGCGTGGTATCATCTTATTAGTCGGTGCTACAGGGACAGGCAAATCAACCACGCTTGCTTCTATGATCGGTCATCGTAACCAAAACTCTCATGGTCATATTA
>NZ_JBPYDC010000321.1:0-1207 GCF_051847575.1 Psychrobacter sp. 1U2 | reverse complement strand
TAGTCAGCTACCACCTCTTCACCTATCTCACAAGCATCACTCATTAAGCTGCCTTCACTAGCATCGCGCCACGAGCTGATACCCAAATAGATAAGATATGCTGCGCCGACTGCTTTAATAACCGTAAGCAACCAAGGGGACTGGCGACTGATGACATCCAATCCAAGCAATGTCGATAATAGCAGTATAAACAAACCAAGGCTTAACCCCGCCAGCGTCCAGATTGTCCGCTTGACTCCATAGTTCATCCCATACTGGAACGCTAATAACATATTGGGACCAGGGGTCGCTGAAATAAAAAACGTACTTGCAAAAAATACCGCAAACAGATGCCAAGACATCAACCAACCCCTACTCTTTTATTTAAAATAAATGGCATAAACGCAAAAGACGCAAAAAATAAATACCGCCATAAAGACGGTATATTTTATGCTACTTCATAACAAAAAAGAACTGCTTACTGCCTTAACTAACCGCACAGCTCTTAAGCAATTTTTGTAAAAACTCATCACAGCGCGCAATCTCACTCAATGCCACGAACTCATCGGCTTTATGCGCCTGCTCAATGCTGCCGGGGCCACAAATAATGGTCGGAATGCCAGAATTGGTAAACTGCCCGCCTTCGGTGGCATAAGCCACTTTATGGCGCTCATTATCGCCCGTTAATGCCGCTATCAGCGTTTGTAGCTCATCATTATTATTATCGTTCATTGCGGGTACGCCCTCTTCCTGTATCAGCTCGATACCGGTTTCAGGAGACCGCGCTTGCATCTGCGCGTTTAGCTCGGCAATTTTAGCTTGGATGGGCGCTACAATATTCTCTTGCGTCATATGCGGTAGATTACGATAGTCAAAGGTGAACTCGCACAGATTGGGTACGATATTGGTCGCTGTGCCGCCTTTTATTGTACCCACTGACATGGTTGAAAAAGGCACATCAAACATGTCATCGTTGTCATCACGCTGGCTAATCTCTTCCGCCAACTCATCGACATAGCCGATTAGACGACTGGCATAGCTGATGGCATTGACGCCCTGTTTGGTCAATGATGAATGCACAGACTTGCCATGGACGCGGCAGCGATAAACAGCAATGCCTTTATGTGCCACAACCACCGTCATATTGGTTGGCTCACCGACGATACAATAATCAGGAGTGATACCGCGCGCCTCAATATCCGCTAAAATCAGCGGCGCACCCAAACAG
>NZ_JBPYDC010000320.1:0-1207 GCF_051847575.1 Psychrobacter sp. 1U2 | reverse complement strand
AAACTGGTGCCCAGCTTTATTGCTTTAGATACGTTGGGCGCTAACTTTGTCTGGCAGACACGCGTCTATCATACCGGTATTATTATCGGCGATCGTCTACTCGGTGACTTGGTTATTCAAGGAAGTGGCGATCCCAAAATGACCCATGAGCGTTTGCAGCAGTTACTCTATAAAGTGCAAGCAGCAGGTATTCGTCATATCAACGGTGATATTATTATCGATAGCGGGGTTTTTAAAAATGTTAGCAAAGATCCTGCGGCCTTTGATAACGCACCATTGCGACCTTATAATGCCAGTCCTGATGGTTTTTTGGTAAACTTTAGCACTATCGGCATCAAAAGCTATCCATTAAATGAGGGACAAGCGCAGCTGACTTATAAGCCGCAACTGGCAAATTACCAACTGCCTAACACGATAAATACGCGCTCAGCTTACTGTGGTCAAGCCCGTTATAGCCTAGCGCCGCAGTGGCAATCCCAACAGCTAATCTTAAATACTACTCTACCAACTAGCTGTAAAGAGCACGTCTTTTATGTCGCGTATCCTGATGCCAAAGATTTTGCGGCACGCGTCATTGCTGCCAAATGGCAAGAGCTAGGCAATACGCTAAGCGGGAATGTCATTACTCAAGAAGCCCCTTTTGATGCGGCAAAAAATACAAAACCAACACGTGGTCTAGCAGCGCTGCCCATATCACCGCTCCCTCTTGTTAGTTATCCATCGTTAAATTTAACTCAGCAAATTTATGACATCAATCACTTCTCTAATAATGTTATGACTGAGCAAGTAGCACTATCAATAGGAGCTTATGATGAGACAGCTAATAATAAAATAATAAACAGTCAAACAAGCAGCTTATACCAGTTTGGTAAGCCTACTGCTACAGACTATTCTGTTGCCTTACAAACCATGAGCCAGTGGTGGCAAACTCATCTAAGTACGCCGCCGCCATACTTGACCAATGGCTCAGGACTCTGCCGCGACTGTACAATCGCAGCGGCCAACTTGAGCGAGCTATTAACATACGCTTATAGTCATCCAAGCTTTGATGCCTATGTCAACTCTTTAGGTATCGCGGGTGTCAGCGGTACTATTGCGGCTCATGGCGAGCGCTTACCTGAGTCGGCAGCTATTGGTCGTGCATGGATAAAAACGGGCACCTTAAATAACGTGACTTCGATGGCAGGTTATGTCAAAGGGTCGTCCG
>NZ_JBPYDC010000319.1:0-1208 GCF_051847575.1 Psychrobacter sp. 1U2 | reverse complement strand
TTGGCTGATCGAGCAGTCCTTTAAATAGAGTATTGACCGCAGGGAAAATATGGAAAGGCTGCTTTGATAAGGTTTTGATAAACCCTGGCATATCGCGCGGATTGGGTATCAATATAAAGGTATAACCCGAACGCATACCTAATAGGCTAAGCATGAAGGCAAAAATATGATACAGCGGTAGAGCCATAACCATATTAATGTATGCCTCATTCATATTTGAGGTGACAGGTCGGTACCAAGCTTCTGACTGCAGGGCAGCGGCTATGATGTTGCGCTGGGTCAACACAGCTCCTTTTGATAGCCCTGTCGTACCACCCGTGTATTGTAAAATGGCTTTTTGCTCTGATGCCATTGTTGGCGCTTGAAATGGTAACGCTTTGCCTTTTTTAAGGACATCAGGGAATTTGGTTACTTCATGCTTAGGATCATTAAGCTTATATTTAGGGACTAAGCGTTTGACTTGTCGAATCATGGTATTGACCAACATGCCTTTTAGACCCATCATGTCGCCCATTTTTGATAGGACAATACGATTGATAGAAGTCTCATCAACCACTTGTTCAAGCGCTTGAGCAAAGTTATCAACGATAAATATGATTTTAGCGCCTGAATCATTTAGTTGATGACGTAACTCGCGTCCAGTATATAAGGGATTGATAGGGGTACAAACATAGCCTGCGCGCAAAATACCAATCATGATTGGCAAATACTGCGGTACGTTTGGCATCATCAGCGCTACAAGGCTACCTTTTGGTAACCCTTGAGCTTGCAACCATGCAGCGACCGCCAATGATGCTTTATCGACATCATCGTAAGTATGGGTGACACCCATGCAGATACTCATAGGGTGCATACGATAACGATTAAAGCACTCCTCATATAGCTCTACCAAGTTGTCGTATTTATCAGGGTCAATGGTTTTGGGTACAGTACCAGGATAGTGATCCAGCCAAGGTTTGTTCTCTGTCATGGTTAGCGTCCTTAAAGTATATTGATTGCTATAGGGAAAGGGCTTAGAAGAGAGCAGTTCTATTACTGTCAACAATACAAATTAACGCCATCGCGACCAATGTGGCGCTGAATGCGATAATATCCTTATTAATTGACAGGCTGCTAAGATACTTTAGTCGTTATATAACCTAGGCTTAATTTGGAAAATTTGTCCTGTAAAGATTCGCTAAGTAGATTCGACTATAAAATAAACTTGG
>NZ_JBPYDC010000318.1:0-1209 GCF_051847575.1 Psychrobacter sp. 1U2 | reverse complement strand
CAACGCAGCTCTTGGTATATCAAATCCTAATCGCGACTGGATATTGAGCCGTATATTATGGTTAAGTGGTCTAGAAGAAGGGGTAAATAAAGGCCATAATAACCAGGGTGGCTGTGATACTTATCAGCGTTACATCTATATTCATGGTACACCAGATACTGAACCTATGAGTATCCCCCTCTCACACGGCTGCGTACGTATGCGTAACAAGGATATCGTTGAGCTATTTGATCAAGTTGAAGAGGGAGATGCCGTTACTATAGTTGCAAGCTAATGAATGATTTTGTAGACAATAGATAACGTTATATTTATTCATTTAAAGCTTAAAAAGACAGCACCTACCAATAGGGCTGTCTTTTTTACTCTATATCTTTGTTATACCGTTATTAGCACGTTTACCAAAAGGTGGGGCTATCTTGAACGTTAGCCAAGCGTTTTTTAGCGCGTTTAACGTCTTTTTTTAGCGTGGCAGCAAACCATCCTGCACCATATAGCGCATTAATATCTGTTGCAGATTTTAACTGATAACGCTGTTGATATAGTGCATGTTTACGATATTTCTCCATTGCTTTTTGTGCTTTTAATACATGTTTTAGCCAGCGTTTGGTTTTCTTTTTAGCTTTTTTCTTATTCAATAAGCGTGAGGCAAATTCACTGGCATAACGCAAGTTTACTAACTGACAATATAAGTCGTCTTGGACCTGATTATGATTTCTGCTTTTTAGATTGACGCTTTTTGAGTCTTCGCTATAAGGCCCATTGTCGTTGGCTGCATTTTTATCCTGTAATCTTCGCTCAGTTTCAATAAACTTTGTATACTGCTTCGATAGAGTCTTCACCAATTTGTCGACAGCAGGCTTATCTGCTTTTGGTTCGAGACTTGGATCACTCATGGTAAAAGCAATCAGCTCTAATAACGTAAGTTGAAAGTCATTGGCGCTTACGACATCAAGTGGCTGAATTTTGAGTGCATCGATATCTGCTGTCCAATCAACGCTAGGTGCGCCGCAACTTTGTAGCTTGGGCTCGATGTGAGCGGCTAGGTAAGTAAGCTCTTGGTAGTCACTAAGTAAGGCTGCGGTTTGTGTTAATATTGGTAGCCAATCAGGGTTGATCTCATCAGAATAATCGGCAAACACTGTCAAGGCAGCTTGCAAGCGAGTGAGTCCGATAGTCAATTGCAAGACATGTGTATTATCAATGCTACCC
>NZ_JBPYDC010000317.1:0-1210 GCF_051847575.1 Psychrobacter sp. 1U2 | reverse complement strand
CGAGCATTTCTTCAAAGGTGATCTTTTCAAGCTTTTTGGCTTTTGAGGTCACACGTGGGTCGGTGGTATAGACGCCATCAACATCCGTATAAATTTGACACTCATCTGCGCCTAAGGCAGCTGCAATCGCAACACCTGTAGTGTCAGAGCCGCCGCGTCCTAAGGTAGTAGCATTGCCATACTCGTCGATACCTTGAAAGCCTGCCACGATAACGATATTATCAGCGTCTAGTTGTTCACGTATGTTTTTATCATCAATACTCTCGATACGTGCTTTATTGTGCGCGTTATCCGTTTTGATCGCTACTTGACGACCAGTCATTGAGCGAGCACCCACGCCAAGGTCTTTAATTGCCATGGCTAAGAGTGAGATAGAAACTTGCTCACCAGTTGAGACCATTTGATCATATTCACGAGGATCTGGTTGGCTACTAATTTGGCGAGCCAGATCAATCAAACGGTTGGTTTCACCGCTCATGGCTGAAACTACAACGACAATCTGATGGCCATTATCGTGCCAACGTTTGACGCGCTTTGCGACATTTTTGATACGGTCGATACTGCCCATCGACGTACCACCATACTTTTGCACTATTAAAGCCATAAAATTTACCTATTATTCGTCAATGGCTGTCTATAAGTTGCTAGTGTTAACCTGTAATGAGTCTATTTATTCCTATTGCTCGAGGTAAACACTAACAAAGATAAAGCCGGATCATAAAAACTGCTGTGCTATTAATTGTTTTTTTCGTTGGCAGACTGGATTAAGAGCTGACCGCCATACTTTATACCACACTAGCACGCTGATTTTAAGTCGCAACAGCCATTAGATACATGGCGATTGGTTATAACTGTTATAACCAATCAGATAAGTTATAGAACTCTGAGCCTCTTGTTAACCAAGTTGTGACTTAATCCACGCTGGTAGAGCTGTAATAACTGCGCCTATGTTATCGGTCTTGGACGCGCCACCTTGGGCATAATCAGGCTTACCACCGCCTTTACCTCCTAACTCGCCAGCAAGATGACGAACGATATCACCAGCTTTAATACGAGCAGTGACTGACTTGGCTACGCTGGCCGCCAACGCTAGCTGTCCATCTTTATCACCCACTAAGACGATCACGCTGTCTTGCAGTTTGGACTTAATATCATCCATCAATGGGCGAATCGACTTACCATCAATGCCTTCTACAATACTAATTAATAC
>NZ_JBPYDC010000316.1:0-1210 GCF_051847575.1 Psychrobacter sp. 1U2 | reverse complement strand
GATAATACTGACTGGGGCGTACTCATGCTATTCGGTGGCGGTATTGCGTTATCGACAGTGTTAAAAGTCTCTGGTGCATCGTTAGTGCTTGGTGAAACAGTCGCTAACGCTTTATCCTCGGCGCCTATTATTTTGGTGATGATTGCAATTTCAGCATTTATTATCTTTTTAACAGAGTTTGCATCTAATACAGCATCCGCAGCGCTATTGGTGCCAGTATTCGCTGCTATCGCTGAACAGATGGGCTTGCCACATGAGGTGCTAGTGTTGGTCATCGGTATTGGTGCATCGTGCGCCTTTATGCTACCGGTAGCGACGCCGCCGAACGCAATTGTCTTCGGTACTGGTCTGATAAAACAGTCAGAGATGATTCGTACAGGTGTGGTATTGAATATTATTGCCACCTTTATAATCGGTCTTTGGGCGTACTTTTTTCTGATTTAACCATATGTTAGATAACAAAAAACCGATATCTGAAGGCTCAGTTATCGGTTTTTTTATGTAATGCTGATTTCGTATCAGTCAGCTGTTTGTACAGCCTCATTAAAGGCTACTCAGAATAATCCAGCCACACCCAGCCATTCTCAAGCCATTCGCTTAACTCGTCTGGATCGACATCTGCAACATCTTGATAACGCAGATGCTCGCCATTTGCCAATCGTATTAGTATGGCCGCTGTTGTCTTATCGATACCATCAAGGCGTTGACCATTGGCATATAGCGTGATGTCATTGTCATTTTGGCTATAGAGTAGGCGATTACTATAATCTGCCTGCAGTGTTGCCCCATCAGATAACGCTTGCATCAGCTCGTCAGTCTCCAATGTCTCCTCTGGAACCAGCGCATCGTATTGACGTTTGCTCACCACTTCAGACACGGTTTGACGAATGATGTCGTCACCGCGCTCAGACTGCAGCATTTGTAATAGCTGTTTTTTAATCGCACCAATGCTATCTGCTTGTAGTTCACCTGATGCTTGTAGCGCTTGCGGCAGTAGCATTGGGACAAATAAATCGCTGTCGTTGGTCGCGATATCGGCCATGCTGTCGATGATTTGCATAAGGTTTGGACGACGACAGCCAAATGAAAACGTCAGGCAGTCGTCTTGTGCTACCCCAAAATGCGAGAGTTTTGGTGGTACATAAAGTACGTCACCCGCTTCTAATATCTCATCAAAGATAATCTCGCCCATATCATCAAAAAGTCGAAT
>NZ_JBPYDC010000315.1:0-1212 GCF_051847575.1 Psychrobacter sp. 1U2 | reverse complement strand
CTGTCTTTAACGGATGCAAAAACAGTTTCAATAGCGATCGATTCAGCGACGTCACCAGCAGGGGTACTAGTACCATGAGCATTGACATAACCGACGCTTGACGGTTCGATACCAGCATCATCAAGGGCACTTTGCATGGCGCGAGCAGCACCATTACCATCTTCAGGAGGTGCCGTAATGTGGCTGGCATCGTCACTCATACCGAAGCCGACGACTTCAGCAAGGATAGTTGCACCGCGTTCTTTAGCATGGGCAAGGCTTTCAAGTACCAATACGCCTGCGCCATCACCCATCACAAAACCATCACGATCTTTATCGAATGGGCGTGATGCTTTGGTAGGCTCATCATTACGGGTAGAGAGCGCATGCATCGCCGCAAAACCTGCCATACCTAATGGGCTTGAACCCCTTTCGCTACCGCCAGCAATCATGACATCAGCATCGCCGTAAGCGATTAGACGTGCAGCCAAACCGATAGCGTGCGTCCCTGTCGTACACGCAGTTGCAGTAGCAAGATTGGGGCCTTTAAGTTTGTGTTTGATAGCTACCAGTCCAGCTGCCATATTGGCAATAGAACCCGGTACGATAAATGGTGATACTTTTTTAGCGCCTTTTTCAGTTAGCATAGCGCAGCTGTCTTCAATAGTCTGAATACCACCGATACCAGAGCCTAATATGACACCGAAACGCTCCTGATCGACATTTTGTACTGGCGTATCATTAGCGCTAACTTCTTCAATAAAGCCAGCCTCTTTTAATGCCATTGCAGTAGCCGCGACACCATAGTGCATGAATGCATCATAACGGCGTGCATCTTTAGGGCTCATATATGGCGTAGTATCAAAGTCTTTGATCACACCTGCGATTTGGGCACGGTAATCAGTCGCATCAAAGTGTGAAATGGTTGAAATACCACTTTCGCCATTGAGCAACCGTGTCCATGTGCTCTCAACATCCACACCTAGCGGGGTAACAGCCCCCATACCAGTAACGACGACACGCATCTCATCAGGACGTTCATGATGAGGAGGCTTACGACGCCGTTTTGATTCAGCGTTGGTATGTTGCGGTATCGGTGAACTGCTGTTTTGGCTCATGTGATATATCCTGTACTTGCGATCCTAAAAGGGTGAGACTACTTGTTTTATTGTAAATATTCTAAAATTACGCAATATTATTTATAGCGTTATCCCGCTACTTTAGCAACTATTA
>NZ_JBPYDC010000314.1:0-1212 GCF_051847575.1 Psychrobacter sp. 1U2 | reverse complement strand
AACATCTCAAACGGCTGACTGTCGTTTTGAGCGCCGCCAATGATATAGTCACCTTGAGTTTTGGCGATCAAGTTGCCTTCACCTGTTAATAGGCTCTGAGAGACTGTAGCAGTTGGACTTAGCAAAATACCATCACTAATAATCTCGGAACCCGCCTCAACCATGATGATATCGCCCACTTGTAAACTATGAGCGGTGACCATTTGCTTTTCTTTATCTTCGTTTTGTCGTTTTAAGAGATCCAATTGTCGATTACGTGTCTGCTGCCAGTCTTTAGCAATACGCAAGGTTAATTGCTGGACGTCGTCCTCCATGTTCTGCATAAAGTTAGGTATAGAGCTTGACGCATACTGATTGCTTGTATCTTCAATAGCCACATTGTCAATCTGTTCAGCAAGATTTTTCCTTGCTTTATTAACATCACTCTCCCCAGTCGTACTTTGCTTTAATTGCTGCAAAATACGCTCGGCAGACTCTTTGTCTTCGGCGACTTTTTGTACCAGTACAGGCTCTACAACGACTAAGTCGTTCGCCATAGTCGCTGCCTTTAAACGAGCATTATGCTCAATATAACGTCCTGCCAATAAGAAGAAAATAAACATACTGACTGAGTCATAATACGTCTCTCCTTGACCAGTAACAGTGGCATAGAGACTGGTAAAGAAAGTAACAATCAAGGCAATACTAACTGGCACATCCATATTGACTTGGCGTGCACGAATCGCTGACCAAGCCGAGGTAAAAAACGGTATACCTGCATAAAAAAACACAGGCGTACTAACAAATAAAGATACCCAGCGTAAAAAGTCGCGCTGGAATATCAGCATATCGCTATACTCGCCAAAATAGATCGCTACGGCATACATCATCGCCTGCATGGAACCCAATGCTGCAATACCAAGCCTTAGTAGCATCTGATTGTTGTGACGCGCTAGCATAGCCTCATGGGTATCTTGACGATAAGGTTTTGCTTCATAGCCGATCTCGTTAATGACAGCTAAGATGCGACTAATAGGCAGCTTGCTCTCGTCCCAAATCACTCGCATACGCTGATTGGTCAGATTTACTTGGCATTTGCGAATACCATCTAACTCATCTAAGCGTGATTCAATCAACCACGTACAAGCGGCACAGCGTAGATTGTTGACAGACAACTCTGCAACTGACATACCATCTTGGGCATAGACAAACTGCGACTTTATTTCGTCATTA
>NZ_JBPYDC010000313.1:0-1214 GCF_051847575.1 Psychrobacter sp. 1U2 | reverse complement strand
TTATTATTATCGTCTACAGGGACTTGTATATGATGTTCGGGCAACTCAGCATCCTTAACTTCTGAAATACTGACTTTCATTTGATGTAAATCCCCTGCTGTTTGTAAAGCAAATCGATGCGCATTGGTATTGCCTTCTAACACAATGGTTTTATCAATAGGCTGATCATGGGGTAACAAGTGAAATACCGCAACTTTTGTCTGTTCCCACTCATATACCCATACACGTTCATTATGGTCATCAACACTTAGAATCAAACTGCTTGGAATAATCCAATCTGGCTGATTTGCAGCAGGAATAATAGTAACCTCTAGCATGCCATTATCAGTCGTCAATAGACTGACAGCTTCAAATGAATGTTTTATAATTTGGCTCATACATCGCTCACAGTAAATGAAGGTGAAATGATACTCGCTGTCATCTCACTAATATAATTGGTAAGTTTTTGGGCAAGTAATTCAGGACTACCAATAAATTGACAGTGACCAGAATCAATAATGGCTTGTGGCTGACTAGGACAAACACTTGTACTTGGATTCTGCGCCCATAGCTGACTGTTATTATCTTGAATTAAATCTATGTATTGAGCACCATCCTTGCCCATACCAGAAAATATAATGCTCACAAGATCACTACCGTAAACATCACTGGTATTTTGGAGCAGCTGTCCAATACCAGGCTTGTACTCTCCTGACCATGTTTGTTCTGTTAATATGACTCGACCATCTGAGTCACATATAATCTGTCGATCAATGGGTGCGATTAGACAATGTCCTGTTCGCAAGCGCTGAGTTGTCGTAATCACTTGACAACGCCAATCGTTATGGCGATTTAATATTCGAGGTAAGGTCTCTATCATATTTTGGTTAAAATGGTGCGCGAGTAAGATACAGATAGGTAGCGTAGGCGATAAGTTGTCTAAGAACGTTTTTACTGCATGCGGACCACCCATAGATGCTCCTAAAAACACGACATAACGCCAAGGCGCAGGATTGTTGTCGATCGGTGGATTGTCTAACAATGCTGGCTTGTTTAGCAGCTTAGCCAGTTTACGCTTTAATTTGCGCTGCCATTTTGCATAATGTTGCATCTCATTTAGGTACGGTGCTGGGCTAAACCCTACCAGCACTGCACTAGATTGAGATGCCATAATAAAACTGGCTATGCTGTCGTCATAATCGCCATTTCTTAATTGCTTACTTCCTTCACAGCTC
>NZ_JBPYDC010000312.1:0-1214 GCF_051847575.1 Psychrobacter sp. 1U2 | reverse complement strand
AGTTGCACGAATCTCATCTGCCACGTCTTGCGCATTGTAGCCTTCTGTAGATTGCTGCAATTTATCCAAACGACGTACCGTAAAGTCTAGTACATGCGGGTCGAGCGGCTTGTAGTTATGATCAGCATGATGATATTCATCAACGATATGCTTACCTGCTGCACGTCCAAATACTAATAAATCAAGCAATGAGTTGGTACCTAAACGGTTGGCACCGTGGACACTAACACACGCACACTCACCAATAGCATATAGACCTTTGACGACATCGCCTTTGGCATAAAGACCGTCTTCATCCTTACCCGCTTCTAAATCTGGTACAACCACTTGACCATGAATCGTAGTAGGAATACCGCCCATCATATAATGAATGGTAGGGATAACTGGAATAGGCTCTTTAGTGATATCAACGTTCGCAAAGTTTTTACCAATCTCAAATACCGATGGTAGGCGCTTCATGATGGTATCTACCCCTAAATGCGTCATATCCATAACGATATGATCTGCATTGGGACCACAACCACGACCTTCTTTGATCTCTTGGTCCATAGAGCGCGATACCAGATCACGGGGTGCTAAGTCTTTAACGGTTGGGGCATAACGCTCCATAAAGGCTTCACCGTCTTTATTACGTAAGATTGCCCCTTCACCGCGGCAACCTTCAGTCAACAGCACCCCTGCTCCGTGAACACCCGTTGGATGGAACTGCCAAAACTCCATATCTTGTAATGGAATGCCAGCGCGAACCGCCATACCAATACCGTCACCAGTGTTAATATAAGCGTTGGTAGAAGCGGCAAAAATACGACCAGCACCGCCTGTCGCTAACACCGTAATCGGTGACTGGAACACAGCTACCGCGCCTGTTTCTTGCTCAAGTGCTACCACACCATTGATGTTGCCAGCTTCGTCTTTGATCAAATCAAGTGCAATCCACTCGATAAAGAACTCAGTACCTTGCTGTAAGTTTTTCTGATACAAAGTGTGTAATAGTGCGTGACCAGTACGGTCAGCAGCAGCGCAAGCACGTTGAACCGCTTTTTCACCATAGTTCGACGTATGACCACCAAATGGACGCTGGTAAATCGTGCCATCTTCGTTACGGTCAAATGGCATACCCATGTGCTCAAGCTCATAGACGACTTTTGGCGCTTCACGGCACATATACTCGATAGCGTCTTGATCACCCAACCAATCTGAGCCTTTTACAGTAT
>NZ_JBPYDC010000311.1:0-1221 GCF_051847575.1 Psychrobacter sp. 1U2 | reverse complement strand
CGACGACTAACAAATCAAAACCTGCTTCTATCGCTTGATCATATAAGTCAGGATGGTCAAGTAGCAGATCCATACCAGCGATAATACATTGCTCAGTGGCAAACACATTTTGCTCAGGATCATGCTCTTTAATCGCCGCAGTACGGACCAGATCAAACAAAGCAAAGTTTAGGTTAAAGCGACGGCGTAACTCAACCATCCATTGGTATTGCAAACTATCAGGCACCAATACTAAGACGCGCTCAGCTTTACCGGTTAAGAGCTGCTGATGAATAATAAGACCTGCCTCGATGGTTTTACCCAGACCGACTTCATCAGCAAGCAGTACACGCGGCGCAATACGTTTGCCAACTTCGTGGGCAATATACAGCTGATGCTCGATGATATCGACACGCGCTCCCATGAGACCCTTCAGTGGATGTCCTGCCAGCGCTGATTGCATACGCAATATATCTTGACGCAGCTCGTACCAGTCTCCGCGTTCAATACGACCCGCCAACAGTCTTTCAAGCGGCTTTGCCAAGGTAATATTTGCTGCAAGACGCGTTTCCATTATGCCTTTTTCGTGCTCATCGACACTATACTTGAGCACGCCCATCACCTCATCAACCGCAGTGACCGTATAGCTATTTCCTTGTTGGTCACTGATACTATCACCAACCTTAAACACGACACGTGACAACGGTGCAGAGTTTTTTGCATACACGCGCGTCTCCTCGCTTTGCGGGAATAAAATATGTACACAGCGGTCGTCGACATCGATAACCACACCCAAGCCAAGCTCGGACTCGGTGTCAGATAAATGGCGTTGACCAACGGCGAATTCGGTACTATGCAATGAGGCGATGGAGATAGTCATAAGGCGATGTCTTTTGTACTCAGATGATAAGAAAATGGGCGACAACAACATCGTACTACTCTTAAGTAAAGCACAATGAAGTTGTTACGATAGTCAGCACTATCGTTTAAAGATGCATATATTAACTTAGTTAAGCGACTTTTTAGCAAAACCAGTCAAGTGCACTATTATATAACGTTACCGGCTAAATGCGTGCAATAAGTTGGTTTTTCAAGAGCAGATCGATGAGGAATACAGATAATAAAATGAGCGGCGTTTTATGAAACTTATAGTGAAGACCATACCTAAAGTAATAAGTTGCCAATAGTTGGTAGTATCTGTAACTATTAGAGCAACTAATATCTTTACGCTTACTGACGTAT